>JBAZGV010000102.1:0-3972 GCA_041652675.1 Candidatus Omnitrophota bacterium | reverse complement strand
TTTGATCTGGCTTCTTTGCGCTGGATAGTTACTTTTGGAGCTTCTAATTCTGCGGATGCCCTGCGCAGATTCCATCAGTTTTGCCCTAAGGCTCACCTGTTAAACGGCTGGGGCCTGACTGAGACTAACGCGCCCAGTGTAGTTTTAGCTTTTGGGTCGAAAAAAATTGAAAGCGTGGGAAGGCCAGCGCCCTGGATAGATGTAAAGGTATTTGACGATACCGAAAGAGAAGCCAAGACAGGAGAAGTTGGCGAGATTGCAGTTAAAAGCTGGGTAGTTACCGATGGATATTATAAGGATGCCGCGTTAACAAAAGAAACTTTTAAAAACGGATGGTTTCATACGGGAGACTTGGGTAAATTTGATCCTGAAGGCGATCTCTATATCGTCGGCAGGAAGAAAGAAATGATCAAGGTGGGCGGAGAGATTGTTTTTGAACCCGAGGTAGAGTCGGTTCTTTACAGGCATCCTGATGTTGCCGAAGCGGCTGTCGTAGGCGTTACGGATAAATTAAGGGGAGAACTACCTAAGGCCTGGGTGGTTTTAAAAGACGGTAAAACATTAAGTGAAGAAGACCTGCGCTATTTTTGCCGGCAGCACCTGGCGCATTTTAAAATCCCGCATTATTTTGAGTTTGTGAATTCGCTTCCCAAAAATCGTACCGGAAAGATTGATAAAGAGCAGCTTAGAAAGTAACCTTCCTATGCAGGATATCAAGGAGTTATCCCTTAAAGAGCTGGAGGATAAGCTAAAAACTTTTGGCGTCCAGAAATATCACGCTAAACAGATATTCTCCTGGGTATACAAAAAATCAGCCCTGGATTTCAGCGAGATGAGCGATTTGCCGAAAGATTTAAGGGATAAATTAAAAGACAATTTTTTTATTACTGGGACAGAAATAGTTAAGCGGGTAAAATCAAACGACGGCACAAAGAAGCTGCTGCTTAGGTTGGCTGACGCAAGCTTCATTGAAGCGGTAATCATCCCTATTAATGCCAGACTTACCGGCTGCGTCTCGACACAGGTAGGCTGCAAGTTCGCCTGCCGTTTCTGCGCCAGCGGTATGAGCGGTTTTAAGCGTAATTTGAGCTGCCCGGAAATATTAGACGAGATGCTGCTCTTAGAAAAAGAGGTTTTGCCAAAGAGGCTTACGAATCTGGTTTTTATGGGAACAGGCGAGCCTCTGGATAACTACGAGGAAGTGCTCAAGGCGGCCAAAACCATCAATTCTTCCCTAGGCTTTAATCTGGGAGCGCGCAGGATCAGTATATCGACAAGTGGAGTTATCCCCGGTATACGTAAGCTCGCCTCAGAAGGCCTGCAGATAGAATTATCGGTTTCTTTGCATGCCGCCGACGATAAGTTAAGGAGCGAGCTGATGCCTGTTAATAAAAAATATCCGCTTAAAGAACTGATCGAAACCTGCAAAGAATATAGCGAAAAAACCAACCGCCAGGTTACTTTTGAATATATTTTAATTAAAGGCCTGAATTCGGATCTAAAGAATGCCCGGCTACTGGTAAAATTACTTTCCGGGTATAAGCTTTCAAAAGTTAACCTGATCCCGTCTAACCCGGTGAATGAGCTAAAATTAGAAGCGCCGGATAAAACAGATATTCTTTTGTTTAAAGATTATCTGGTTAAGCAGGGCGTAAATGTAACTTTGCGCAGGGAGCGCGGAGGGGATATTGAGGCTGCTTGCGGGCAATTGAGGCTAAAATATGCTGAAAAATAAATTAAAGACATTTTTTTTAGTTGCAATTATTTTCGGAATTGGTGTAGCCGCATTACTTATGAATGTTAAAAGAGAGATTAAGAATATAAACTCAAACGGGAAAAATATAATCTGTTATGGTGACAGCATTACTTTTGGCTATGGCGTTAATCCCGGGGAAGATTATCCTACCGCCCTTGCAAAGATGATAAATCGGCCGGTGATTAATGCGGGTGTAGACGGAGATACCTCAACCGAAGGATGGCAAAGGATAAAGCAGGATGTCTTAGAAAAGGAGCCGTATATTGTTTTAATTGAATTTACCGGGAATGATTTCTTAAAAAAAATCCCTATGGATTTGACAGTCAGCAATATTAAAAAGATGGTTAGAGAGATTCAAGGCACGGGTGCGATAACTGCTATTGTTGATGTAAGCGCCGGTTTATTTCTGATTGATTACCGGGTACAGCTTTTTTTACTTAGCCGCCAAACAGGCTCAATTTTTATCCCCGCCACTTTAAGCGGAATAATAACTAACCCGAGCATGAAGAGCGATTTTATGCATCCCAATGCCTCCGGATACAAAATAGTCGCCCAGCGCGCGTATAAGGCAATCGAGCCATACTTAAGCAACCCCCAAAAATAAAAAACGGGCCATAAAATATATCTATGGCCCGTTTTATAAGTGCCGGGAGAGGGAGTTGAACCCACATGAGCTTGCGCTCAACAGCTTTTGAGGCTGCCGCGTATGCCATTTCGCCATCCCGGCGATATTTTAATAGTTGACGTCAGTTATTTTATAATCTAAAATAGCAAAGGTCAATAGATATAATTTTTAAGGTCCTTCGGGCAATGCCCTCAGGATCAAAATTTCCTAAGTTTAATTATAGAAACTTTGGGGCTGTAGCTCAGCTGGGAGAGCACTTGCATGGCATGCAAGGGGTCAGGAGTTCAATCCTCCTCAGCTCCACCAAAATAATAAAAGGACGGATATCATCCGTCCTTTTATGGTTAGAAGAGCTATTGACGCTCAACTTCCAGAGAGGTATAATTTAAAGGCTATGATTTTAGGAGCGCATATATCCGGGGCAGGTAAAATTTACCAGGCGCTTGATCGCGCGCATGAGTTAAAGTGCCAGACCATGCAGATTTTTGCCCGTAATCCCCAACAGTGGCGCGCAGGTAATTTAGGCTCTAAAGACATAGAAGAATTTAAACTTAGACGTAAGGAATTTCATATTGACCCTGTCTTTATTCATATTTCTTACTTGATTAATTTGGCTTCGCCTAATCCTAAGCTTTATCAAGGTTCAATCCGGGCTTATGTTGAAGATATGCAGGATGCGGATAAATTAAAAGCAGATTACATTGTCACGCATATGGGTAGCCATAAAGAGACATCTGAAGAAGCGGGGATAAAAAGACTGATTGTTGCTTTGAATAAAATTTTAAGCCAAACCAAGGGTTCTAAAGTAGGGATATTGTTGGAGAATACCTCTGGCAGCGGTTCGTGGCTGGGATATACTTTTGCTCATCAGAAAGAAATTATTGCCGGTTTAAAAGAAAAATCGCGCGTAGGGCTTTGCTTGGATACAGCGCACGCTTATTTAGCCGGTTACGACATAGCGACAAAAGAAGGCCTGGAGAAGATGCTGGCTGAAATTGATAGTCAGGTTGGCCTAAAACTGCTTAAACTAATTCATTTAAATGACGCCAGCGGAAAACTAGCTTCGCATTATGACCGGCACGACCATATTGGCCAAGGCAGCATAGGTTTAGAGGGGATGCAAAGAATCATAAACCATCCGAAATTAAAAAATATTCCGATGATTTTAGAAACACCCAAGGATGATGAAACCAGTGACGCGTTAAATCTGGCGCTGGTAAGAAAACTAAGTAAAAATTAAAAACTATGTATTACGAATTTAAAAAAATAGAAAAAAAGTGGCAGGAGAAGTGGAAGAAAAGTAAAACTTTTCGCGCTCAGGTTGAGTCCGATAAGGAGAAGTATTATCTTCTTGAGATGTTCCCGTATCCGTCGGGAAAAATCCATATGGGCCATGTGCGCAATTATACTATCGGTGACGTTGCCAGCCGTTTTAAAACCTTAGAAGGTTATAATGTTATGCACCCGATGGGGTTTGATGCCTTTGGCCAGCCGGCGGAGAATGCCGCGATAAAAAATAAGACTAAACCGGATGCCTGGACCCATAAATGCATCCGTGAAATGGAAGAAGAGCTTAAGAAAATGGGTTTTT
>JBAZGV010000101.1:0-4050 GCA_041652675.1 Candidatus Omnitrophota bacterium | reverse complement strand
TTTTAGCTTTGTTTTTTTTGTTATTAGCTTTTTTCTTGGGTTCGGTTCGTTTAGGAGCCCAGCGTTGGTTAAGGTTTGGCTTGTTTAATTTTCAACCCTCAGAGTTAGCTAAGATAGTTATGACTATATTCTTTGCTCGTTATTTTAGCCGTAAATCTACGGAGGATGTTTCTCTGCTTTCAGGTAAGTTCGGTATTTTCCGCGGATTAATTATTCCATTATTTTTTATTGCTATTCCTATGGGGTTAATAATCCAACAACCGGATTTAGGCACGGGGATGATTCTCCTTTTTTTATTTATGTCTATGCTATATCTTACAAATGTGAAATTGAGATATATTGTAATTCTGACTTTATTAGTTATTTTACCTATGCCTTTTGTGTGGCACTTACTGAAAGATTATCAAAAAGACAGGCTTTTGGTTTTTTTAAATCCCAATATTGACCCGTTAGGCGCGGGTTACACAGTTATACAATCCAAGATAGCTATCGGTTCAGGCGGGTTTTTCGGGAGAGGGTGGCTTTCGGGGACACAAAGCCAGCTTCGTTTTCTTCCCGAGGCGCATACGGATTTTATTTTCGCTGGTTTTTCCGAGGAATGGGGTTTATTAGGCGGTATCGGGCTCTTATTCCTGTATTTTCTTCTAATACGGCAAGGTTTTTTAATCGCCCAAAGGACGCAAGATCATTTTGGCAAACTCATGGCACTTGGTATCTCGCTTATGCTTTCGATTCAGGTAATTATTAATATAGCTATGAATATGGGGCTTGCTCCGATAGTGGGTATACCTTTGCCTTTGATGAGTTACGGCGGATCTTCGGTGTTCGTGACTTTTATTGCTTTGGGTATACTGGTTAATATTGATAAAACGCGGGCGGTTTTTTAAATGAGCAGACAACTTGCAGAGTGAAACGACGTAAGTTGTAGCGAAGCGTCTGCGAATTTAACCCAGCACTTATTTGGCTAAAAAAGTATCGCTACTTTCAAATAAGTGCTGGGTAATTTCAGCCAGCAAACTTATGTTCGCTTACGCTTCATAATTTTGGACTTAACTTATGTACGATGATATTTTATTAAATATTAAAAGGCCGGCCCAATATCTTGGGCATGAATGGAATGTTGCTGCTAAGGATTTTGATAAGGCCGAGGTAAAATTCGCTTTATCTTTCCCGGATCTTTATGAGATAGGGATGAGCAACCTGGGCTTGCGTATCATTTACGGATTACTTAATAATATCCCTGATATTGCCTGCGAAAGGTTTTTTGCGGTAGATAGCGATTTAGAGAAAATTCTTCGGCTTGAGAAAAGAGAAATCTTATCGCTTGAATCACGCAGGAAATTAATTGAATTTGATTTAGCCGGATTTTCTTTAGGCTCCGAGCTTGATTATACTAATGTATTGAATATCCTTGATTTAGCGCACTTGCCTTTAAAAGCTTCTCAACGCGATCAGCGGCATCCTCTGGTAATCGGGGGAGGGCCTTGTGTCTTAAACCCTGAACCAATGCATGATTTTTTTGATTTTTTTGTTATCGGGGAAGCAGAAGATTTAATTTTGGAAATCGTAGATACCTACCGTAAATACAAGAATTCATATATGAGCGGAAAGATGCAAAAAGTGGAATTATTAGCCCTTTTATCTAAACTGGAGGGAGTTTATGTCCCTTCGTTTTATGACGTAGCTTATGATAGGGAAGGCAAGATTAAAGAGTTTAAGCCTAATATTGAATCTGCTCCAGAAAAGATTAAGAAGCGTTTTGTGCAAGATTTGGATTTAAGTTATTATCCTAAAGATTGGATTGTTCCTAATGTGCAGGTTATTCATGACCGTATTACTTTGGAGATTATGCGCGGGTGCCCTAACAGGTGCCGTTTTTGTCAGGCAAGATCGCAATATTTCCCTCTACGATACCGTCAGGTTGAATCGGCATTAAGTTTAGCGGATGATATATATAAATGCACAGGGTATGAAGAATTATCGCTCTCCGGGCTCTCTGTTAGCGACTATCCTTACATAGAAGAGCTTTTAAGAAAACTTATAAATTTATTTAGGCCCAGAGGAGTAAGCCTTGCTTTGCCTTCAGTAAAAGCCAAGTCCATAGTCGGCAGTATTTCTTCTTTGATCGCTAAATTCAAAAAAACAGGCCTTACTTTTGCTCCCGAGGCGGGCTCAGGCCGGCTTAGAGATTTGTTAGCAAAAGATTTTAATAGTGAGGATTTTTTTAAAGCTTTAAAAGAAGCCTACGCGTCAGGCTATCAACATGTTAAGCTTTATTTTATGATTGGTATCCCGCAGGAGAGAGATGGTGATCTCGATGCGATTATTGAGTTCTCATCCCGGGTATCTAAGCTTAAGAAAGAGGCGGGGAGTTCTCCGGCAGGGGTGAATATCAGCATAAACAGCCTTATTCCCAAGCCGCATACAGCGTTACAATGGTCAACTATGCAGGGTTTAGAGAGCATAAAATATAAGCAGGATTATTTAAGAATTAATTCTAAAAAAGATAAAAGGCTTAAAGTTAGTTTTCATAATCTGAAGATGAGTTTTTTGGAAGGAATTCTTTCGCGAGGCGACAGGAGGCTTTCCGAAGTAATAATGAATGCTTTTAAAAAAGGCGCAAAATTTGACGCCTGGAGTATCTATTTTAATTTTGGCGTTTGGGAGGAGGCATTTAGGGAGTCTGGCATAGATCCGGAGTTTTATTTGCGTGAAAAATCAATCGATGAAATCTTACCCTGGGATTTTATAGATACCGGAATCAGTAAGGAAGCATTAGTGGGTGAGTTTAACAAAATATGTGAGGCCATAATTTAGCGAGCGCAGGCGAAGCTAAATTATCTGGCCGAACTTACCCAGCATTAATTTTTAAGAAAAATTAGTGTTGGTTTAATTTGCCCAAATAACTTACTCGCACTTCGTGCTCGTAAGTTATGGGCTCATTAAAAACTATTGTCAGGTAAGGGGATAAGAGGTATAATCTTTAAGTAAAATTACAGGGTTTATATTATACTAATAAGGAGGTTAAGATGGCGAAGAATCATGGGTTTCTTTCTTTATCTTCGCGTGGGCTTAGGCATAAACTAATGATTTCCGCTGCCCTAATGTCTGTTTTACCGTTATTGGTAAGCACGTATCTTGTCTCTTCGCATATCCTCCCGCGAGTAGGCCTTAAGATAGATATAATAGCGTCTCTTTTAATCAGCATTTTTATTGCCATTATTGGTTTTTTTGTAACCAAAGAGGTCTTTGACCGTGTACTCTCAGTTACCTCCGGAGCCAAGATGATCGCAGAAGGCGATGTAGACCACAGGATGGATGTTTCTGATGATGATGAGGTTGGGGATCTAGGAAACGCGCTTAATATACTTACTCAGCGTATTCGCAGCAATATGGACGAGCTTAAAACTTATGGCGAAAAGACAAGTGAGATTAATTTAGGTATTCAAAAGAGGGTTGTTGTTTTGTCCAGCCTCTTGCAGATCAGTTCTCAAATAGCGCTGGCCGGGAAATTAGATGAGGTGCTTAAGGTCGCCGTGGAGAAAGCAAAATTTTTAGCAAATTCTGATTTTGCTTATTTATTTTTCAGGGAAGATAATCAGGAGGTTTTTTCTATGCGCGTAACCGAGGGTGCTAATTCCGGTTACCTTTGGGATATTAAAATAGGTCCGAGTGAAGCTGCATTCTATGATATTGTTAATGCTAATAAAGTATTGATTTTAGATAAGCAGGGTTTATTGCCTGAGAATCTTTCTTTGTTTATTCGCGATAAACTCAAACTTAAAAATACGCTAATTTTACCGATATATCTACGGAAAAGAGTGGTTGCTATTTTGGGTATAGGAAATATGTGCGCCGAATTCTCTTATACAATAGAAGATATAGAGATGCTGGATATATTTGCTAAGCAGGTAGCTATCGCAGTAGAGAATGATAAATTGACTCTTAATGTAAAGAAATTAGAAGTAAAAGATACGCTTACCGGTTTATATAATGAAACTTTTATGCGTAACCGGTTACAAGAAGAGATTAAAAGGGCCATAGCTTTTC
>JBAZGV010000100.1:0-4058 GCA_041652675.1 Candidatus Omnitrophota bacterium | reverse complement strand
AGGCTCCGGGGCGAAGAATCTAAAAGATAGATTCTTCAGTCGCTTCGCTCCTTCAGAATGGCGTATTCATATTTTTCTTTTTATCTCGTGTAAGGCAAAAGGGAAATAAACCGGGCCTTAGCAATTGCTTCAGCTATAATCCTTTGATGTTTAGCGCAATTACCTGAATAACGCCTGGAAACAATCTTGCCTCTTTCGGTAATAAAAGCTTCCAGCCTCTTGCCATCCTTATAGTCCACCGAAGTCGCCTTATCCAAACAGAGGCGGCAAAATTTCTTCCTGACAATAACATGCGCTGAACGTTTCTTTTCACCAAACTTAACCTTACCAAACGTTTTAGTTTTAACCTTAGTCTTAACTTTCATTTGCATCAGCCTCGCTTTCACCTAACCATGTAGATTCTGTTGACGGTTCACTAGATAACTCTTCTGTCGGTTCTACTGCAGAAACCTGGGGTTTACTCTGCCCTGGCGCTCCTAAAAACTGGACCCTCTCTGCCTGAACTTCAATGACATTACGCTTAGCTCCGGCATTATCTTCCCAAGAACGCGAAGCAAGCCTCCCCTCGACAAAAACAGCGCTTCCTTTATGTAAATATTGATTGCAAGTCTCGGCCTGCTTATTCCAAACTACAGCGGTTATAAAACAAACATCTTCCTTTAATTCCTTATTTTTATCGCGATATTTACGGTTAACCGCTAACCTTAAATTTGCCACCGCAGTTCCCTGAGGGGTATAACGCAGCTCCGGATCCTTGGTTAAATTTCCCATTAATAATACTTTATTATAGCTTGCCATATCGAACTCCTCGTGTTTTGGTTTGGTTCTTAACTCATAGCAAAACCTATGAGCTATCAGCTATGAACTATGAGCTAATCTAATTTTGTAATAAGAATTCTTAAAATATTCTCATTAAGCTTATAAGCGTGACGCATATCTTTTATTGCGAGAGGATTAAGAGAAAAACTTAACAGGTAATAAACCCCTTCGGCATATTTTTTAATCGGGAAGAAAAGTTTCTTTTTATCAGCCCAAAGAGCGCCTTGAGCAACAGTTCCGTTATTCTTAGTAATAACATCGTTAATCTGCTGAAAAAGGCCCTTTTTATCTTCTTCGGATAAATCCGGCCTGACTATAAACATCACTTCATACTTATTCATAACACAACTCCTTTTCGGTTAAAAATATTCATCGTTTTATCCATCCCTTCTTCAACCCAAGATCTAGCACACTGGGTTGATCTATCTATTATTGCCGGGATATCTTTTTTCTCTCTGCGATTAAAACGCGAAAGGACAAAATCACTGACACTCGCATCTTCTCCCGGCCTTCCAATGCCAACGCGCAGGCGGCTAAATTCAGTACTACCCAATGAATCTGCTATTGACTTAATCCCGCGATGCCCTGCGGAAGAACCTCTAGAGCAAATCTTAATCCTTCCGAATTCTAAATCCAGATCATCGCAAACTACTAAAAGATCTATTAACGCAATCCTATATCGCTTAAGGATCGGCTTGATTACTTCGCCGGATAAATTCATAAAAGTAAGCGGCAAAGTTAACAAAACATACACCTGCCCAATCTTACCCTTGCCTGACAGAACTTTAATACCTTTTTCTTTTTTAAGAGTTGCCTTTTGATCACCAGCTAAACTCTTTATAATTTCAAAACCAATATTGTGCCTTGTGCCGGAATAAATTAAACCCGGATTCCCTAAGCCTACAATTAGCTTCACCCCGCTCTTCCTCCTATGTACTCACCCACCCCCCATAGGAAGGGCGGGGTTCACTTCTTCTCTTTACCTTCTTTTGCCTCCGGTACTTCGCCTTCAGCCGGAACCTCTTTCTTCTCCTTGATTACCTCGGGTTCCTGCTTCTCTTCACCCTCTACCGTCTCCACAGGGGCTTCCTCTTTCATCGGAGCGGCAACAGAAATAATTATTGCTCCGGGGTCATTTACGATTTTAACTCCTGAAGGCACAATTATATCCCGAATATGTATAGATTCGCCAAGTTTAAGCGAAGAGACATCTACCTCTATATCCTTAGGAATATTGACCGGAAGGCACTCAATTTCTATTTCCCAGAGAACATGTTCCAAAGAACCACCTTCGAGCTTAACGCCAACGGCTTCGCCCTTAGCGATTATCGGCACATTAACCTTAATCTCTTTAGTAAGCGAGATCTGGTTAAAATCCACATGCACTATATCCCCATGGACAGGATCATGTTGAATCTCTTTAATAAGGCACGGACGGAATTTATGCTTCTTATCGTCTTTAATATTAAGATTTATAATCACGCCCTCAATCCTATGCTGGTGCACTAACTGCACTAATTGACGATGGGACAGTTTGAGCGAGAGGGCATCCTTGCCATCGGCATAAATTACCGCCGGAATGAAACCTTTATCCCTTAACCCCTTGGTTTTCCCTTTTCCTATTTCTTCTCTTATTTCTGCGTCTAAAAATAACTCTTCCATTGTTTTACCTTTCTCTCATTAATCAAATAGACAACTTACCGACTCTTCGTTATGTATTCTTTTTATCGCTTCACCTAAAAGATTTGCCACAGTTAAAACCTTAATTCGCGGATGCTCTTTAGTTTTAGTTAAAGGGATACTATCTGTAATAACCAACTCTTTTAAATACGTACACTTATCTAAACGCTCGATGGCTTCTCCGGACAATACTCCATGAGCGATAGCAGCGTAAACATTTTTTGCCCCGGCTTTTTTTAATGCCTCCACTCCTTCGAACAGAGAACTTCCTGTGGCAACTAAATCATCAACGATGATAGCATTCCTTCCCTCAACCTTACCTAAAATATGCATTGCCTCGGTCTTCTCCGGAGACTCGCGCCTCTTGTCAATAATGGCAAGCGGGACGCCGAATCTCTTAGCATAAGCCCGGGCGGTTTTTATGCCTCCGACATCCGGAGAGACAATAACCAGATCTTTTATCTCAAGGCTGCTAAAATAATCCGTAAATACGCCGACAGAAAAAAGATGATCCACGGGTATATCAAAAAAACCTTGAATCTGCCCGGCATGCAAATCCATGGTTAAAATTCTATTTGCTCCGGCAGTAGTAAGAAGATTAGCGACTAATTTCGCGGTTATAGGAACGCGCGGCTGATCTTTTCTATCCTGTCGCGCATAGCCAAAATAGGGCATAACTACGGTGATGCGCTGGGAAGAAGCTCTTCTCAAGGCATCCATCATTATCAAAAGTTCCATGATATTCTCATTGGCCGGCGGACAGGTAGGCTGGACTATAAAAACATCTTTACCGCGGACATTATCATTAATCTTAACCCTAACCTCGCCTTCGCTAAACCTCGAAACAAATGCATCTGAAAGTTTGACCTTAAGAAAATCACAAATTTTTTTTGCTAACTCCGGATGCGCATTACCGCTAAAAACCGCCAATTTATTCATATACTTACCTCTTCCTTTTTAATATTCTTGCCGGGACGCCTACAGCAGTTTTTTTATCAGGAACACTCTTAAGAATCACAGAACCAGCACCGGTTTTCGAACCTCGGCCAATCTTTAACGGAGCAACCATAATCGTATCAGAACCGATGAATGCTCCGTCTTTTATAATCGTATTATGCTTATTAAAACCATCAAAGTTGGCGGTAACTGCCCCAGCTCCTATATTAACAGAATTGCCAACTTTAGTATCTGCGATATAACAGAAATGTTTGGCAAAGGTATTCTTGCCAATTTTGGCGCGGACAATTTCTAAGAAATTACCCAAAGTTACATCATCTGAAATACTTGTCCCTTCCCTTAAACGCGCGAAAGGGCCGACAGAACAACGTGTCCCGATTTTAACATCACTTTCAATAACTGTAAAGGGATAAATCACCGAATCCTTCCCTATTTTTGACCCGTAATTTATGAATGTGGAGGCCGGGTCAACTATTGTAACTCCGCTTAACATTATTTTCTCATTTATCCTGGATTGCATTATTAAATTAGCTTTGGCTAATTCCACGCGTGAGTTTATACCCATCGCCTCATCGATATCCGCAATCTTTATTCCGTCTACA
>JBAZGV010000099.1:0-4094 GCA_041652675.1 Candidatus Omnitrophota bacterium | reverse complement strand
TGCCCGTATATTGGCTAAGGCTTTAAATTGTAAAGAAGGGGCGACAGCTAACCCTTGCGGGAAATGCAGCTCTTGCCTTGAGATATCCCAGGGCCGCTCCCTTGATGTTATTGAAATAGATGGCGCGTCAAACACCGGGGTTGAAGATGTACGCTCGTTGCGGGAGAATGTTAAATTTGCCCCTACTTCAGGTAAATTTAAAATTTATATTATTGACGAAGTGCATATGCTCTCAACAGCCGCTTTCAACGCACTTCTTAAGACTCTTGAAGAACCTCCGGAGTCTGTTAAATTTCTTTTTGCCACTACTCATCCGGATAAGATACCTTCGACAGTATTATCCCGTTGTCAGCGCCTTGATTTCAGAAGAATTTCTACAATGGAGATAGTCTCGCAGCTGGATAAAATTGTTAAAGCGGAGAAGATAAGCGTAGATAGAGAGGTGTTGCTTGCCATTGCCAAAACTAGCGATGGCGCGCTTCGCGATGCCGAATCAATCTTAGACCAGTTGGCGGCTTTTTCTAAAGGTAAAATTTCTTTGAAAGATGTTATTTCTATTCTGGGGCTCGTAGAACAAGAGGCGCTATTCGAAATAACTGATAAGATAATCAGAAAAGAACCCAAAAAAGCCCTAAGCCTTTTAAACAGGATTATTGATGACGGCAAGGATTTAAATGTATTCTTAAATAATTTAATTGAGCATTTCCGCAACCTTATGGTTGCCAAGGTTTCAAAAGGCGACCCGAAGTTGATTGATTTGCCTTTAGATATCTGCGAACGCTTGCTCAAGCAGGCGCAGTCTTTAACCCTCGAGGAGATATTTACTGTTTTTAATATTTTAGCCAATACCCAAGAGATGGCTAAAAGGCTTGATTCGCTGCGTATTCCATTAGAGGTGAGCCTTGTCCGCTTAAGCTATGATAAAAAAAATCCGGAAGTTAGCCTGGAGATAAAAAAACCACCTTTAAATCAGGAGCCTATTTTAAAAGAAAAAGAATCTTCTAAAATAGGGTTGCCGGCAGAGGTAGAAGATCCTAAAGAGCCTCCGGGCCCGGTGATGAACATAAATATAGACAGCATTAGGGCAGTTTGGCAGAATATTCTGGATAGCTTGAGCAGGGTGAAGATGTCCGCAGCTGCTTATCTTAGCGAAGGTGAATTGTATAAGCTCCAGGGGGACTTGCTTACAGTCTCGTTTCCCAAGAGCCATTCTTTACATAAAGAGTCTTTGGAAAAAAGAGAGAATAGGGAGATCATCGAGAAGAATCTGGCCGAAGCGTTGAATATGCCATTAAGGGTAAGTTTTATTCTTTCCGCGGAGACAAAGCCTAAAGGGGATGATTCGGGAAATACTTTTATTAGGTCAGTGATGGATGTTTTCGGAGGAAGGGTTGTCAAGGAAGAATAATGGCAAATTATACCGAGTCAATAGAAAAACTTATAGATAGTTTAATTAAGCTTCCCGGTATCGGCAGGCGCAGCGCCGAGCGAATGATTAATTATATACTTGGCGCCACAAAAGAAGAGGCAAAGGTTTTGGCTGAAGCGATAGTTAAGGTTAAGGAGAATGTGCGTTTCTGCAGTCTTTGCCATAATTTAAGCGAAGAGGAGTTATGCAAGATTTGCCAGGATCCCAGGCGGCAAAAAGATGTTATCTGCATTGTTGAAAAGCCAAGCGATGTCACAGCGATTGAGAGGTCCGGTAGTTTTACCGGGGTTTACCATGTGTTATTAGGCGCGATATCGCCGTTAGAAGGTAAGGGGCCGGGGGACTTAAAGATAAATTCCCTGTTAAACCGTATAAAACAAAATAGCATAAAAGAAATTATTATCGCTACTGATGCCGATACCGAGGGTGAGACTACTTCTCTTTATCTTACCCAGGTAATTAAACCGTTGGGGGTAAAATTAAGCCGTATTGGTTTGGGTTTACCGGTAGGTTCAAACCTTGAGTACGCGGATTCTACCACACTCACCAAATCTTTAGAAGCACGCCGTATTATTTAATCCGATGATTACCATAAATAACCTATCTAAAAATTACGGTAAGAAAATTCTTTTTGAGGATATTTCTCTTAATATAAATCAAGGAGAAAAGATCGGGCTTATCGGGCCAAATGGTTCGGGTAAGTCCACTCTTTTTTCGCTTATATTAGGCGAGATTGAATCATCTTCCGGCGAGGTTAGGGTCAATAAAAATACGCATATCGGCCATCTTGCTCAAGAGTCAAAGTTTGATTCAGAGCATACCGTTCTTTCGGAGCTGACTGAAGGGGACGAGCGCATTTTGTGTTTAAGAAAAGAGAAAAGCATCCTTGAAGATAAAAATAATGCCGGTTCAAAACGCTACGGAGAAGTTTTGCATGAACTGGAATCTTTAGGATTTTTTGAGTTAGAGCATAAGGCAGAGAAGATTTTGATGGGCTTAGGTTTTAAGCAGCGCGATTTTACCCGTAGGATAAAAGATATGAGCGGCGGTTGGCAGATGCGCACGCTTTTAGCTAAGCTCCTTACATACCATTATGATTTATTGCTTCTTGACGAACCCACAAATTATTTGGATTTAAACGCGGCTCTATGGTTAAAGGATTATTTAGCTGGTTTTCGCGGTACGTTCATAATGATATCCCATGACCGTGCTTTTTTAACTGACGTAACTAATTATACTCTGATTCTTGAGCACGGTTTAATTACCAAGGTGCATGGTAATTACGAACATTACGAGCAGATAAAAAAAGAGAGGCGTATTCATTTAGAAAAACAGTTTAAGGAACAGGAGAAGAAGCGGGAACAGTTAGAGGTGTTTGTTTCTCGTTTTCATGCCCAGCCGAATAAAGCCGCGGCGGTGAGGTCTAAGCGCACAGCTTTAGAGAGGCTGAAGAAAGAAGCGGTAGTTTTGCCTCCTGATTCCCGGGAGAGCATAAGTAGCTTTAGTTTTCCTCAAGCAAGGCGGAGCGGGCATAAGATTATACAGCTGGATAAGGTATCCAAGAGCTATCCTGATACTCAAGTTTACACTGAATTAGATTTTGAGATTACGCAGGGTGAGAAAGCGGTATTGGCAGGCGAGAACGGAGCCGGAAAATCAACTCTTTTAAAGATTTTAGCGGGAGTGGTTGATATCAATAGCGGCTTGCGTACCGTCGGGCATAATGTGGATATTGGTTATTTTTCTCAAACCCGGACAGACGTGTTAAGTTTAGAGAATACGGTCCTACGGGAAGCTTATTCGGCAGCGCCCGGGTATATGTCAGAGGAGACTATAAGGACGATCCTCGGAGCGTTTTTATTTACCGGTGATGATGCGGATAAAAAAGTCAAGGTTTTATCCGGTGGAGAAAAGAGCAGGTTGATTTTGGCTAAGCTTTTGATTAATCCGCCGAATTTTCTTCTTTTGGATGAGCCGACTACGCACCTTGATGTTGACGCGGTCGAGGCTTTAGTGCGCGCGTTGACAGATTATCAGGGTACGCTGGTATTTATCAGCCATGATATTTATTTTGTGCGTTCTGTGGCTAATATGGTTTATGAAGTTAAAGCCGGCAGGATCAGGAAATTTCCGGGGGCATTTGATTATTACTTTGAGAAAAAGGATTCAGATGAATTGCATATTGAACATAAATCTAAGCCTCTCGGCCCTCATAAGCAAAAAATAGATGAAGAGCGCTCAAGAGTAAAGGAAGAAGAGAAGAATCGTAAGTCTGATGATAAGAAACGCAAGGCTCATAACGCGGCCTTACGAGCAATAATAATTAAATTAGAGGGGAATAAGGAGAAGCTCAAGATTGAGAGTTATGCCAAGGCGCGAGCGCTTTCAAATCCAAAGTTTTATTCTGATGAAGATAAAGCCCGCGAATACGGACACCGGCTAAAAGAGATAGAGAGGGAGATTTTAGAGATAGATTCCCGGATAAAAGAGCTTGAAAGCCAGATTCTTTAGTGTTAAAATACTGCAAAATCATTATCCTTTAAATCATTTCCCCCTTAGCTCAGTTGGTAGAGCGAGAGACTGTTAATCTCCAGGTCCGTGGTTCGAGTCCACGAGGGGGAGCCAAATAAATCTCTCAAAATCCAGAATGAGAGATAAAGATTAC
>JBAZGV010000098.1:0-4115 GCA_041652675.1 Candidatus Omnitrophota bacterium | reverse complement strand
AGGAGAAGAAAAAATCCGTAAGGGGGTCTTAGAGGATATTGTCTTTTTAAATTTTATGGGTTTACGCCCGGTATTAGTGCACGGCGGAGGCCCGAATATTAACGAACGTATGCGTTCAAGCGGTAAGAAGACCGAGTTTGTGGATGGTATGCGCGTTACGGATGAGGAGACGCTTAATTTAGTGGAGGAGGAGCTTAAAAGTTTGAATGCCCTTATTGTGAAGGAGATAAATGAACTTGGCGTAAAGGCAGTTGGATTAAGCGGTAAAGACAGCCAATTGATCCAGGCTGAGAAGAAGAAGGCAAAAATAGACTTAGGTTTAGTCGGCCATATCATAGGTATAAATACCGAGGTAGTTACAGCGGAATTAAAAAAGGATAAGATAGTAGTTGTATTGCCTATGGGTATAGGTAATAATAAAAAGGCATATAATGTCAATGCTGATGAAGCAGCGGCGAATATTGCCGCGGCATTAGAAGCAGAAAAGTTTGTCCTTTTGACTAATGTGAAAGGGATCTTGCGGAATCCTGATGATCCGCATTCTTTTCTTTCTACTTTGACTATTCAAGAGGCCAATAGTTTGATTGAGGAGAATGTTATTCAGCAGGGGATGATTCCCAAAGTTAAGGCTTGTATTTCAGCTTTAAATAAAGGGGTAAAAAAGACGCACATTGTAGATGCGCGCACGCCCCATGGGTTACTTTTAGAGATATTTACTGATCAAGGCATAGGAACAGAGATAATTCAATGAAACTACCAGAAGTCTTTGAGAGTTATAAAGAAAATATAATGCCTACTTATACCAAGGTGCCATTGGTCTTTGTCAAGGGTAAGGGTTCAAAACTTTATGATATTCATAATAAGCAGTATCTGGATTTTTTTCCCGGCTGGGGTGTATGCAACCTCGGGCATTGCCATCCTAAGATAATGTCGGCAGTTCGGGATCAAGTCGCTAAGCTGATCTTTATTCCTAACAATTATTTTCATATTCCTCAAGCGAAACTAGCGAAAGAATTAATTTATTGGAGCTATCCGGGAAAGGTTTTTTTCTGTAATTCCGGGGCCGAGGCAAATGAAGCAGCGATAAAATTCGCTCGAAAGTTTGGAGAAGGAAGGTATGAAATAATTACCTTTGAAAATTCTTTTCACGGAAGGACACTTGCCGCGTTAAGCGCTACGGGGCAAAAGAAATATCAGGGTGGTTTTGAGCCTTTGGTCGAAGGTTTTAAAACGGTTAAGTTTAATGATTTTGAGGCGGTAAAGAATGCGATATCGGGCAAGACTGTAGCGATCATGTTGGAATTAGTCCAGGGTGAGGGAGGGGTTAACGTCGCGGATAAGGATTTTGTCCTTTCCTTAAGAAAGATTTGTGATGAGAAAAAACTGCTCTTAATTATTGATGAGGTTCAGACTGGCATAGGCAGGACTGGCAAATTATTTGCTTATCAGAATTACGGTATTACTCCTGATATTATCACTTTGGCTAAGGCATTAGGCGGAGGTTTACCTATCGGATGCATGGTGGTTAGAAAAGATATCGCGGATACTTTAACTGCCGGAATGCATGCTTCTACGTTTGGGGGCGGCCCGGTTGTTGCTAAAACAGCTTTAGCGGTTTTAAGGACGGTGCATAAAGAAAAAATGCTTGTTAACGCCAGAAAGATGGGGGAGTATCTCTCCTTACTTCTTAACGCCCTGAAGGATAGTTATGAAGTGATAAAAGATGTCAGGGGTTTAGGATTGATGTTGGGTATAGAGTTGAATATCGCAGGTAAAGGAATAGTTGATAAATGTATTGATAGGGGGCTTTTAATTAATTGTACGCACGATAAGGTTTTGAGATTGATGCCGGCATTAAATATAACTAAAAAGGAGATTGATCGGGCAATTAAAATATTAGAGAGTGTATTAAGAGGCTGTCCCTAAAGGGACGCTTCCAAGGGGACTGTCCCCAAGAAAAAAGGGATATTTATGAAGAAAGATCTGATTTCTATCAAGGATTTAAGCTCTAGTGAGATAAAAGATATCTTCCTACTTACGGATAAGCTCAAAAAGAATAAAAATAAATTCAGTAAGGCCTTAAAAGGAAAAACCATAGCCTTGCTTTTCCAGAAACCATCTAACAGGACGAGGGTTTCTTTTGAGGTGGGGATGTTTCAGTTGGGAGGAAATTCGCTGTATCTGTCTCCCGGTGAAATAAACTTAGGAGTTAGAGAATCTATCACTGATGCCTCTAAGACACTTTCCAGGTATGTTGATGGGATAGTTTTGCGGACATTTGAACATAAGAATTGTTTAGAGATGGCCGCTGCTTCGGATGTGCCGGTGATAAACGGATTATCAGATTTTTCGCATCCCTGCCAAGCTTTGGCTGATCTTTATACTGTAAGGGAGAAATATAAGAACCTAAAGAATATAACTTTAGTTTATGTCGGAGACGGAAATAATGTTTGTAATTCATTATTATTTATTTGCGCCAAATTAGGCGTGAATATAAATGTTGGAGTTCCTAAAGGTTATGAACCGGATGGGACAGTTTTAGCCGTTTCTAAGGATATAGCAGGGAAGAACAATGCTACTGTAAAATTATTTAATAATGCTTTTGACGCGGTTAGGGAAGCGGATGTAATATATACTGATGTCTGGGCGAGTATGGGCCAGGAAGAAGAGGCAAAAGCAAGGAAAGAAATATTTAGAGATTTCCAGGTTAATGCTAATTTGGTAAAATTAGCCAATAAAAATGTCATAGTAATGCATTGTCTGCCTGCACATAGAGGAGAAGAGATAACCAGCGAAGTTCTAGATAGTTCAAATTCTGTTGTCTTTGATCAGGCAGAGAATAGGATGCATGTGCAGAAAGCGGTGTTGATAAAATTATTAGGTAGATAATACGCGGGGCCTGCCTCGGGGTGTTTCTCGTCGCATCACGCTTCTCGAAACACCCCAAGCCACCCGCTATTAGCAATATAATTTTATAATAGGAGTGGGAGAGTAAGATGAAAAAAGTTGTGCTTGCGTATTCCGGTGGATTGGATACTTCTTGCATTGTCAGGTGGCTTAAGGATCAGGGGTATGAAGTAATATGTTTTATGGCTGATCTTGGGCAGGGCCTGGGGCATGGCGAGGATTTAGATGCTATAGAGGCAAGGGCTTTGGCAGCAGGGGCATCTAAGATTTATGTAAAAGATTTACAGGATGAATTTGTCGAAGATTTTTGCATGCCGGCATTAAAGGCAAATGCTATCTATGAAGGTAAATATCTATTGGCTACGGCTTTAGGCAGGCCACTAATTGCAAAGTATTTAGTTGAGATAGCGCATAAAGAAAAAGCTACAGCCATTGCCCATGGCTGCACTGGTAAGGGTAATGATCAAGTGAGATTAGAGGTCGGAGCTGGAATACTTGACCCTAAACTGGAGATTATCGCGCCGGTTAGAGTCTGGGAGTTTAAATCTAGGGATGAGGAGATAGAATACGCCAAGATGCATAATATCCCCATAGATGTCACCAAGAAGAAACCTTATAGCATTGATAGAAATATCTGGGGTATAAGTATTGAGGCGGGAGTATTGGAAAATTTAGAACAGGAGCCGCCGGAAGGCGCTTATATGATAACTCGGAGCCCTACGGCAGAAGCGAGTTACGCTAAATATATCGAGATATATTTTGAAAGAGGCGTTCCTAAAAAGATAGATGGCAGAACTTATAAATTAAAGACATTGATAAGCCATTTAAATGAAACCGGCGGGTTTTACGGCGTAGGCAGGTCGGATATGGTCGAAAACAGGCTTGTGGGTATTAAGTCCCGGGAGATTTATGAGGCGCCCGCGGCAACTATATTGCATATCGCGCACAAAGAATTAGAGGCGCTTGTTTTAGATAGAGAACTGGCGCATTTCAAGGATATTATCGCGCTTAAGTATTCGGAATTAGTGTATAATGGCCTTTGGTTTTCGCCTTTAAAAGAAGCGTTGGATCATTTTGTGAATGCGACCCAAAAGCGGGTGAGCGGGACAATAAAGCTTAAGTTATTTAAGGGTAATTGCGTCGCTGTATCTCGAAAATCCAGCCATTCGCTCTATAAAAAAGAGCTAAGTACTTATGGCAAGGAAGAT
>JBAZGV010000097.1:0-4116 GCA_041652675.1 Candidatus Omnitrophota bacterium | reverse complement strand
GTTTACTTTTAATTCTAATCAGTTTTTCTTTTGCCCAATTGATCCTTGGCCGTTTTCAGCGCGAAAAGACAATTGCTTTCAGTACTGCTTCGGGAGAAGTTACCATTGCGCTTTCCGCGGTTGAAGATTTGATCCGCAGGCTCGCGGGAATTATTCCCGAGATAAAAGAACTACGGCCTGATGTTATCGCTACCAAAAAAGGTATTATCGCGGATTTAAGGGTAATTTTAAGAAGGGAAGCGAATATACCGGAGTTAACTTCTCGCCTGCAGGATATTACCAGGTCTAAGATTCAGGAAGTATTAGGAGTAGAGGAGCAAATTATTGTGAAAATTCATGTGGCTAAGATTGCTCCAATGGAAGAGAAAGATAAACGTAAGAAAAATTCTGAGAAAGAAGAGCCCGCGGTGCCATTCAGCGAGTATGGCCGGGCTTAAATGTTCTTTAAACAAAAACATAATACCTGGCCCTAATGGCACCTTGGCATAAATGCACCTTTGCCAATTGAGGCAAAGTGCGCCCCCTCTGGGGCGATTGCCGAGTGCGCCCATTCGGGGCGATGGGCCAGTATGCGCTTCTGCGCAAGGAGTTCAAAATGACAAAGATTGGCGTTTTAACTGGCGGTGGAGATTGCCCGGGGTTGAATCCGGTTATTCGGGCAGTTGTAAGAAAAGGGGTGTCGGAAGGTTATGAGATTTTAGGTATTAAGGACGGATGGAAAGGCTTAGTGGAAAATATGATTATGCCACTGGATATAAATTCTGTTTCAGGGATAATTAATAAGGGTGGTACGATATTAGGCACCTCCAGGACGAATCCTTATAAAGAAGCGGGGAGTTTAAATAAAGTCAAAGATAGCTTTAAAAAAATGGGTTTGTACGCTTTAATAGCTATAGGGGGAGAGGATACTTTAGGGGTTGCTTCAAAATTGACTGAAGATGGCATCCCTAATATAGTCGGCGTCCCTAAAACAATAGACAACGATCTTTCGGCTACAGATTATACCTTTGGTTTCGATACGGCTTTAAATATTACCACTGAATGCATTGACCGGCTGCATACAACTGCCGAGAGCCACCATCGCGTTATTGTTGTCGAGGTAATGGGCAGGCACGCTGGCTGGCTTGCTGTTGAATCCGGGATTGCCGGAGGCGCGGATGTAGTTTTGATTCCGGAAATACCTATTAACATCGAAGAAGTCTGCGCTATAATTAATAAAAGGCATAGCCGCGGTAAAGCATTCAGTATTGTGGTAATTTCCGAGGGGGCTCAGTTTAAAGATAGCGGCATGGTTCTTCAGGAGCAAAAACTTGATTCTTTTGGCCATGTTCGTTTAGGCGGTATTGGCGAAGCATTAGCCGGTGAAATTGAAAAGAGGACTAAATTTGAAACAAGAGTTAGTGTTTTAGGCCATATTCAAAGAGGAGGATCTCCTACAGCATTTGACCGGGTGCTCGGAACTAGGCTGGGAGTTAAAGCAATAGAATTAGTTATGGCTAATAATTTCGGCAGAATGGCAGCGCTTCAGGGTGTCAAGATAGTTGATGTTCCTTTAAAAGACGCGGTTAAAGAATTAAAGACCGTGGATATGGAATTGTATAATGTTGCCAAAGTTTTTTTTGGTTAAGCTTGCACCCAGCGCTTATAAGGATTTGCGCGGGTGTGCCCTTTCTGGGCAATACCTGGCCCTAAAGGATTAGCCAGTATGCGTTTCTGCGCAAGGAGAAATATAAATGCGTGAAATCATTCAGGAAGCTATCCTAGAGAGTATCCGTGTAAAAGAAGAGCTTCTCAAGAATAATCTCGGGCAGATAGTAGAAATATCCCAGCAGATAGTTGAGTCTTTAAAAAAAGGCGGTAAGCTGATTATTTTTGGCAACGGTGGTTCAGCCAGCGACGCGCAGCATATTGCCGCGGAGTTAGTGGGGAGGTTTAAAAAGGATCGGCCCGGCCTTCCGGCAATATCTCTAACCGTAAATACTTCAATTATAACGGCGTTGGCCAATGATTTTGGTTATGATATTATTTTTGCGCGTCAGATTGAAGCGTTAGCGGATAAAGCGGATATAGCATTGGGCATTTCTACCAGCGGAAAAGCTAAGAACGTAATCTTAGGGCTAAAACAAGCTAAAAAGATGGGGCTTGCTACTATCGTCTTGACCGGAGGAGATGGAGGAGAGCTAGCAAAACAAGCGGATATATCATTGATCGTTCCGTCATCGCAAACTGCACGTATACAGGAAAGCCATATCTTGGTTGGCCATATCATATGCGAACTTGTGGAAGAAGCCGGAATTCGTTAAAGGACAAGGTAAAGCCTTTAAATCAGCTTATCAAAATAATTCTAAGATTTAAGAATCAGGGTAAAAAAATAGTTTTTACCAATGGCTGTTTTGATCTTTTGCATTATGGGCACGCAAAATATTTAGAGGAAGCTAAGAAAAATGGCGATATTCTGGTTGTGGGAGTGAATAGCGATGCTTCAGTACGCAGGATTAAAGGAAAAAAACGGCCTATTGTCGGAGAAAAAAATCGCCTGCATCTTGTCGCTGCCTTAAAGAGCGTTGATTTTGCCGTACTCTTTAAAGAAGATACTCCCTTAAATACGATAAAAGAGTTGCGCCCGGATATATTAATAAAAGGCGCTGATTGGAGAAAGAAAGATATCGTCGGAGCTGATTTTATTAAGAGTTACGGTGGCAGAGTTTCGACTGTAAAGCTGGTTAAAGGCCTTTCCACAACTAATCTTATTAAAATAATTGCAAAAACAAACTAAGAAGCATAACGTTAACCGGATTATCGACGCTAATATTAACCGCGCCAAAGAAGGTTTGCGCGTCTGTGAAGAGATAACAAGATTTATACTTGATAATCAGCAGCTTACTTCCAGGCTTAAGATGATCAGGCATAATTTAACTTCCTTCTCTGAATTTTTAGTTCCGAGGGTTTTGCTCTTTAAAGAGAGGTCTAGCATTAAAGACGTGGGCCGATTTATTAAGGCTAATGAATTAAAGAGGAAAGGGGTTGAAGATATTTTCTTTGCCAATATACAGCGAGTCAAAGAATCTGTGCGCGTTCTGGAAGAGTTCAGTAAACTTATTAATATTAAAGCAGCGCTTGGTTTTAAGGATATGAGATATAGAATATACGAAATTGAAAAGAGAGTTTCGGCTTCTCTGCAGAAAATAAACCTAAAATGACCCAATTAGAATTCGCTAAGAATAATAGATTAACGCCTTTAATGAAAGATATTGCCCGGATTGAAAGCGTAGAGCCTCTCAAACTGCTGAAAAATATCAAAAATGGCAGCGTGGTTATCCTCAAAAATAATACCCATAATTTAAAATCTCCTTGCGCGGTTGGGAAGGGCCTAACTACCAAGATAAATGCCAATATCGGAACTTCTACAGACAAGTCCAGCTTAAAAGATGAATTGAAAAAACTCGCTGCCTCTATAAAATACGGCGCGGACGCGGTTATGGATTTAAGCGTAGGCGGAAACCTAAAAAATATACGCAGCCAGGTTTTAAAGAAATCTACTATTCCTTTGGGAACCGTTCCGGTCTATGAAATAGCGGTAAATGCCAGTATCAAGAGTAATAACCCTTTAAGTTTTACCTATTTGGATATGCTTGATGTTTTAGAATCTCAGGCAAGGGCAGGAGTGGATTTTTTTACCGTTCATTCCGGAGTAACCAAGAAAAGCATGGATAGCTTAAGAAAAAGCAAGAGGATCCTAAATATTGTTTCAAGGGGTGGGGCGATACTAGCGAGCTGGATGAAACTGCATGAAAAAGAAAATCCTTTCTTCGAGCATTTTGATAAAATACTGGATATAGCTTATAAGTATGATGTGGTTTTAAGCCTAGGAGACGGGATGAGGCCGGGGTCAATTCTAGACGCTAATGATAAAGCGCAATTTATGGAGCTTAAAATATTAGGTGAATTAGCCCTGCGCGCACGGAAAAGAAATGTGCAGGTGATGATTGAGGGGCCCGGGCATGTACCGCTTGACAAGATTAAAGAAAATATAATTCTGGAGAAAAAATTATGCCATAATGCCCCTTTTTATGTATTAGGGCCGTTAGTCACGGATATTGCCAGCGGTTATGATCA
>JBAZGV010000096.1:0-4149 GCA_041652675.1 Candidatus Omnitrophota bacterium | reverse complement strand
ACGCATATGCACAAAAACGAAGATTTTACCGTGACTGTCCTTCCGAGAGAGAATTATAGTGAAACTAATACTGTTTTGGTTAGTGGGGAAGAGGTTTATGTTGATTCAGATTCCGGAGCTGTCCTTAACAAGAGAGGCGGTAAAGTCGTAGGAACATATAATCCTGTTGATATGACAGCTGCTTTAGACTTAGAGGGCCAACAGAGTTTTGTATCGGCTAAAGATGGCGGAGTTAATGGTAAATTACAGAACATAGTGCCAGTAGCCAGAAAAAAAGCAGATGGTGTAGTTGGAACTGCTCTTATTACGCGTAAAGATGACGCTAAAGGTGTTACTATTTCCGTACCTGATTTAGCCACGGTAAGTTTTTCCAAAGCAGAAGCTGCTAAGGCTGAGGAATACATTCCTACTTTATCACAATATGATTATGTTAAATCTAATCCTGCGACTTTGGCAGGCTTTGGCGGGAACAAGGCTGTTTCTGTTATAAGCGATGCTGAAGTTTATTTACGTGAGCCTTCTGCTAAGCCCAATCTCCCAAAAGATTTATTATTTACAGTTGCCGCCGCGAGTAATTACAAAGGAGCACAGGAAGGTATCACTGCTTTAATGAATGATGCTATGCCTTCTGCAGGCGCAGAAGCAATACAGTTTTTTCCTAGCTTACGCCGTGCATTCTGGGCATTAAGCCTAAACCCGGTGGATATTCATAGCAGGCGTATAGATAATTTATCTACTTCTCAAAAACACACTTTATTTTATTGGAATCAATATTGGTCGGGAGACGAACAGGACAAGGTCGATGCGCATTCAGCAATGCAATATCACTCGAGAGATATTGGGGAGATGTTACAGGAAGCAGGCACTTCCTTAAAAATTCTGAGTGTTTCGGATCAAGCGGGCGCGATAGGAGAAGCAGCGGCATTATCAGCAGCCGGTGCCGGAATCTTAGGCGTTAATCCTACATTAACAATAAGTAACGTATTAAAGACATCAACCGGTTCATTATTAGCTTCTACTGCTGCAGCAGAAGTAGAAAGACGTTATCATCATAGTGTTGAGCAGAAGTTGGGCGCTGGGACTGCGGTTACCGGAATTTTATTAACTCCCGGTAGGGGTGTTTTACGGACAATTGGCCAATATGTCGCCCCCAGCCTTAAACAGCAAGTAGATAATATTAATGCTCGGGAGATGAATTTAGCAAAGCAGTATTTGCAGAGTTCAAAAGGCGGAGATTATTGGGGCCCAATAGCTTTAGGTGCTTTAGCAGGCGCACGTTCTTATACCCAGATGTATAGCGGTAGTTATCTTTTTCAGGTAGCGGCTAATCCTGTAGGGACTGCTAATGATATAGTACAAGGATTCGCTTCTATCTTTAGCGGTGGAGCTACAGGTGGTAGAGGAGCAGATCGTTGGGATGTTGCTACAGTTGTAGGAAGTTTTGCCGGAGGTTATCTGGGTGCAAAAGGTTTGCCGGGAGTTTTAAGAAAGGGAGGAGCCAATTCCCCAAGTGCTGTACCTAATTTATTAGAGAATATAAAAAGTTCCGGTTTTGCCTCAAGCTGGCCGCGTTTATCTGCGTATACTTCTACAGCTATAAATAATGCACCTAAAGTATACGCAGGTTTGACTACGGCAAATGTTGTTTTATCCGGTTTAACAGGGAGAGGCTGGTCTGCTCCTATTAACAATGCAGCAAGAGATCCTGACGCTGCGTGGCGTTCAGCCGTAGGTTTTAGTTTCGCCGAAGCAGGTTTTGCGCGTTTAGCCAGTCCGATTACAGCACGAGTTCGGGAGAGCGGCAGCGGTTTAAAATCAACTGCGCTTATTAGCACTGTGCCGGGAGCAATGGCTTTAGGCACAGATTACGCTCTAACAAAGATTAGAGGAGAAGACTATAGCATTAAGAGAGGCGCCGCAGTTTTTGGGGGAGCGACTTTAACTGCTTTTGGTCTAGGTAGAGTAAAAGCAGCATTAGGGACAGGAAGTATTGGCACAGCTCTCTCTAAGGCAAGTTATATAACTTATCCTTTTGTTACGGGCACAGCATCCTTAGTTGGTGGTGTTGCCGGCGGGTTGGTAGATCAAGGTAAAAATTATAATTTTAGTGCCAAGGATTCTTTGGCTCATTTTGCGATTCCGGCTTTTGTAACAGTTATCGCTGAAAGGTCGTCTAATCTGGCTAAAGCAAAAGAAATGACCGGGATGGATGCAGGTGGAATGCTCGGTTTTACAAGGAATTTACTTAACAGAATCGATCCTACTCGTAAGTACAGTATAGAGTGGAATAATGCATATACGAGCTTTAGCAGATTAGGCCCGCGTTTAACATCTACAACTCCTTTTTATCGCGCAACTTCTATAGGCGGGATGATCAAGGCTATTAATCCTTCGGGGTTAGTTATTCCTGGTTTAGCGGGCGTTGGCCTTGCCGTGAATAATTCCCGTTTATCTAGCGATTGGAAAAATACAATTAACTTAGGATTAATTGTATTAGGCGGTATACATGCCACTTGGGGGTTAAGAGGGCCGAGCTCCGGAAGTGGCCTTGTTGCTTTTGCCAATAGGATGAAAACGCCGGAAGGAAGATGGAATTTTAAGAGTGTCGAAGCCATATCTAATTATGGCGCGCTTGCTTCAGGTACTGGCATATATTTGTTAAATAGGTGCAATGCCGATGGTACTTATAAACATTTTAATAATTTATTAGGCAATGGCGAGAGCACATTAAGAAGCGCTCTTACTCTTGGCTCTGTCGGTTTATTAGCGGCAAGTATTGGTGGTTATAAAGAGTTAGCGACTAATTTGAAGAAGCCTATATGGACGGATAACCTGCTGAAGAGAGATGGTTGGTTTAGTTTAAAAGGAGATATATTTAAAGAAGGAGTTAGCACGCCAGTAGGAAGAGCCGGAGCCGGTTATACTTTAGCTTATTATGGATTAAACCGTGGAGCATATTGGGGTACTACTGTGGGTTGGATTTTTGGTGCGCCTTCTGCTTATGAAAAGATAACCGGAAATAAATTCGAAGATAGCAAATTCCAGAAGTGGCATACAGGGATCAGTTTAGGTTTGGTAGGAGCAGGCATTCTTGGGCCCGGCGTAAAACCAACATTAGAGCAATGGGGCAGAGATTTTAATCTTCTTACTAATAGAAGATTGTCAAATGGTACGACTATGGGCGGCGGTTTAGGTAAGCAGATTTTTACCTATGAAATTGCCAAGAGTGCTTTACCTATGGTGCCGGCGATCAGTTCAGGTATGGCTTTTATGCCTGATATACAGAATTATGTATTCGCGCAAAAGGGACAATGGGCAGGTTTATTAAAATTAGCTTTTGGTTATGATGATTTCCAGAAATCAGCATTACAGGTTTTAGGTAAAACAGGTGAGACTTATGATCTGATGGCTTCGAGATTAGAAAAAGAGAATGGTAGAGAATTTAATTTCCTTGAAGCTCAAAGGCTTATGGGTATTGCTGGGATTGAGCAGGCATTAAAAGCTCCGGGTTTAAGCCAAGCACAAATAGATGCTTATAATGATAGAAGAGACCGCCTTGCTAATTTTTCTGAAAAAGATAGCAATTGGCTTACTGGAGAATTCCGTTGGGGGTTGAGATCCCAATATGGTTTTGAAGGATTAAAGGTTGCCCTTTGGTTTGGCCCTTCTTTGCATTTTATCAGGCCGTTATTAGAGACAGGTTTAAAGCGTATACCTGTATCAGGAGAATTGCAGAGCTTTGTAGGTGAGCGTTACGGGAAAAAAGGCATGGGGGATGCTTTATTCCCTGAGGTAAAGATTCCTGGCACGGGTTTACTTTCGCGCGGATTAAACGCCGCGCTTAGGCCGGCATATATGGTCCAGAGTTTAACTATAGAAGAGCAAGTACGTGAAAATATATTCAGCGCGATGTTTAATCCGATGGTTGCAAGATCGGGGTATAAATTCTCAGGAGATTTTAGTTCTAAGCGGTTTGCTTTAGAGCAGCAAGCTTTAGAGACTGTCCAAGAAGCAAATGATGCGAGTGGCTTTAATGTTAGTAATATTAATAGAAATGTTTTAGAAGGTTTAGTGCGCGGTAATTATTCACTTTTGGGCATAGAGTATGGAGGAGGTTCTACTCCAAGCGGAGCCCATCCTACGGCACAA
>JBAZGV010000095.1:0-4229 GCA_041652675.1 Candidatus Omnitrophota bacterium | reverse complement strand
AATATGTAGTCTTCGCGCTTCTTTTACCGCGGTATCCTCTTTACTGGTATCTATAATAAATATCGCCTTAGGCATACGCTCCATAGGGACAATGCCGGCGAAATTCTTATTCAGTTTGGCTAATTCTTTCTCTAATTGGGCGACTTCCTTTTTAGTCAACTTTTCAAAAGTACCATCTACGCGCATCTTCTCTATCTCTTTTAACCGGTTTATGCTCTTTTTTATAGTAGTGAAGTTAGTAAGCATGCCCCCCGGCCAACGGTCAACTACATAATACATGCCTGAACGCAACGCCTCCTGATGCATTACTTCCTGCGCCTGCTTCTTAGTGCCCACGAAGAGGACAAATTCACCTTTTGAGGTTATATCCATGAGGAAATCACGGGCACGATTTACGCACTCCTCGGTCTTCTCAAGATCAATGATATATATCCCGCTTCTAGACCCAAAAATGAACTTTTTCATTTTTGGGTTCCAACGCTTAGTCTGATGCCCAAAATGCACGCCTGCTTCCAGTAATTGTTTAATTAAATCTGATGGCACTTTTTAATCCCCCTTGTTTCCCGACAAGCTATTTTCCCGTAAAAACGGAACATAACATTCGGAATCCCACCCAGAGCCATCTAAATCAACTCTTTGCGGGAAAATTGTTAATATTTGCCGCCTTGCCTAGCAGCAGGCAGCTTTTTCTAAAAAAACAGTTTAGTTAAATATTATACTCAAAATTCTGCTATTTACAACTTATTTTTGCAATTCTTGCATAGAATAAAGCTTTTTATACAAGCCCCCCTTGGATAGAAGCTGGTCATGGGATCCTTCTTCGGCGATAATACCCTTATCCATAACCACTATTCTGTGCGCGCTTCTTACGGTTGAGAGCCTATGCGCGATAACAAATACTGTACGGCCCTGCATCAAACGGTCTAATGCCTCCTGAACTACCCTCTCGGAATGAGAATCTAATTGAGAAGTAGCTTCATCTAAAATTAATATAGAAGGGTTTTTAAGTAAAGCCCGGGCAATGGCGATTCTCTGGCGCTCGCCTCCAGAGATACGCATTCCGCGGTCGCCGATAGTTGCCTCATAACCTTGGGGGAGATGCGTAATAAAATCATGCGCGTTGGCTTGGCGCGCCGCGTCCTCTATCTCCTGATTTGTGGCGCCCGGCTTGCCATAAGCTATATTCGCCCTTATACTATCATTAAAAAGAATGGTCTCTTGAGTAACAATCCCAATCTGCTGGCGCAGAGACTTCAGAGTAAACTCCCTTATGTCCACGCCATCAATTAATATTTTGCCTTTTTTAGGATCATAGAAACGAGGGATTAAATCCAGGAGCGTGGTCTTACCTGTTCCGCTGGGGCCGACAACGGCAAGCATCGAACCATACGGAATATCCATATTGATCCCTTTTAAGACCTGATTATCCGCATAGCTGAACCAGATATCATCAAAAATAATATTATTTTTAAATTTCTTTAGCTCTAATGCCGAAGGTGATTCAAATACAGAAGGCACGGCATCTAAAACTTCGTATATTCTTTCACCAGCCGCCACTGCCTGCTGATTTAGAGAATTTACCTGGCTTAATTTCTTAAATGGCCGGATAGTCGACAAAAGAGAACCAATAAATAATCCGAATACGCCGAAAGAAATCTTGCCCGCGATAACTTCCTTGCCGCCTAAGAAAAAAACTGTAACCCCCGCGAGGCAACCCAAAATCTCTGTAGCCGGGCTCAAAAGAAGCATACGCTTAATAGACTTCATGGATATACGGTAAGAATCATTATTAATCTTATTGAACTTCCTGATCTCATAATCTTCCATATTGAAAGCCTTAACAATCCGCGCGCCGATAATCGTCTCATAAAGCACGGAATTTATATCTGCCGACTTCTCTTGCGAACTCTTGGATAATTTCCTTAGCTTCTTTCCTACTTTAGAGATTACAATACCTAATATCGCCAGCGGCGGAAGGATAAATACGACAAATTTAGGATATATCGCAATGGTTAAGGAGAAAAATATCACTACTTGTAGCCCCTGATAAACTAAATCCGTTGAGCCATAAGAAACAGCATTTTCTACTACCTTAGCGTCATTGGTAATTCTAGAGATCATCTCACCGCCGCGCTTATGCGTAAAATAATCTAAAGATAGCTCCTGAAACTTAGCATAAAGTTTAGCCTTAATATCTCTCACGATGCGCTGGCCGAGGTCAGACATAAGATAGCTCTGAAAAAAACCGAAGATTCCTTTAATGATAAAAAGCAGGACAATCGCAATAGCCATATACCCTAAAAGCTTCTCTGCAGGAATGCCATTAATCTTATCAATAAAATTACTTAAGAAATCCGGTAATTTGGTAGGAATAATAATTTTCTTATTAGTGAGCACCTTATCCGCCAGAGGAACCATCATAGCCAGAGAAACACCGTCAAATATGGCGGAAAAAACCATACAAACGGTGGCTATAGAAAAAAGCCCAATATACGGGCGGATAAATCTTAACAATTTTATATAATCACGCATATTTTATCCTTTTACTCTTGAGAGAGTGTTAGTTTACCACAGCAACTGCCTTTTGTCGAGCCTACATTACATTTATTTATTTAACAATGCCTCTGCCAAGCTTCTCGCTCAGAGTCGCTTTTGCCCCGCCTCTGGCGGGGCACGGCAAAGGTCTCTCGTATTTTTGGCGGCTGCTGAACTTGCCCCTCGCACTCTAGTGCTCGGGGCTCAAACAGCATCGCCGTCCCGATATTGTCTTGCTCTCGCAAGACATCGGGATTCCCAAAAATACTCGAGCTACTTTGCCTAAAAGCTCCATTCGCTCGAAGCTTGTCAGAGGCATTCTTCAAATACTCATGTTAGATTTCGCCTATTTAAACGTCTATTGCAATAGAACGATGTCATTGCGAGGAGGGCGAAGCCCGACGAAGCAATCATTTAAAACATGCTAGATAACCAATATTATGTATATTTTCTAACAAACTGGAGCAATAAAGTACTTTACGTGGGTGTAACTAACGACTTAAAACGCAGAGTATATGAACATAAAAATGAGGTTATCCCCGGCTTTACACGGAAATACCATATACATAAACTGGTTTATTATGAGATTTTTGAAGAAATTGAAACGGCTATTTTAAGAGAAAAACAGATTAAGGCTGGCTCAAGGCAGAAAAAGATTAGTCTTATTGAAAATTTCAATCCGACATGGAAAGATCTATCAGATCAATTATAAAAGATTGCTTCATCCTCCCCTTCGTTACGCTCAGGGTCAGGTTCGCAATGACACACTAAAAAGACTTGGGGACACTACTATGGTTTTCTTAAAACCCTCGAAACGTCCCCTATCTTAATAAATAAAAAACTCGGTGATGCGGTATACCAAGCCTTTTTTTGAAACTTGAGAACTAATAAGAAATCTTTGAAAACTTACTTAAGATATTCTTTAAGATAAAATCACATCATCTAAAAAATTAAACACTTTCATATCTTTTAAAATAATTTTACATTCTTTCTTCATAAAATATGCTTTTGTAGCTATATTTTTGTCACTCCTTAGCCCAAATGCTGTACCAGTAATTAATTTTGTTTTATTTATCCAAGGCAATAGATTTAACTGCTCTAAATTAAATCCATCAAATCCAAAACCTAGAAATAATATTCTTTTAGCATTCCTAAAAAGATTTTCAAAAATTTCTAAATTTTGGGATTGCTCATATGTAGTCATTATACCTTTACTTGCCTTCAAAAGCTCATCTTGAGTATAAGTTTTTTTGTATGGACGCCCTTCATGGTTTTGCCATGGCAAATCTCCCAATTTCCCATAGACATGAACAAACTTAAGTTTCTTCATTGCCTCTTCACATTCGCTTATCTTACCCACCTGTGAAAGCTGCAACTTATGAAATAAATATTGCTCTAGTGACCTATCATAATTAAAAGATATAAACGCTGCTTTATTCTCATGGAATTTGCCTACTGTTACTTTCATTTTCTCGAAAAGCTTCTGATACCAATCTTGTAGCTCAATAAGAGTATTTTCATCTTCGTACGGTATTAAAACCTGTGCTATCGCCAGTTTAGCTAAATTACGATATTGCAGACTATTATCTTTACTCTCTAGAAATTCATCCAATGTGATAGGGCCGTAATTACTCAAATTATTACAAAATTCGTTAATATCTTTTCCTGAGAAACCCGCCTCTATTAACATGTCT
>JBAZGV010000094.1:0-4319 GCA_041652675.1 Candidatus Omnitrophota bacterium | reverse complement strand
GCCGTTTAAAAAGTTAAGCCAGGTTAATTCTTTGAACCAGCAGGCAGTTGCTGCTGGTGAGAGAATATATGAAGTATTAGATGCCAAGCCTTCTGTGGCTGAGTCTCTTTCAGCACAGGAATTAAAAGATTTTAAGAGGAATATTGTTTTTGATGATGTTTGGTTTAACTATGCAGATAATCAAGTGCTTCGCGGAATAAAATTAGATGTGCCCTATGGTTCAATGCTGGCTGTTGTCGGGCCAAGCGGCACAGGTAAAACAACGCTTCTAGATTTGATTCCCCGTTTCTATGATCCTAAAAAGGGAAGGATATTAATTGATGGGGTAGATATAAAGGATCTTAGTCTAAAATCCCTGCGTAGGCAAATAGGGATTGTTAGCCAAGAGACCATACTTTTTAATGATACGATAAGGGCAAATATTGCTTATGGCAGGCCAGGGGCTAGTAATCATGAGATTGAAGAAGCTGCCCGTCAGGCTAATGCGCATGATTTTATTACACATCTTCCTTTTGGATATGATGCTGTTATCGGAGACAGGGGTATGCGTATCTCCGGGGGAGAGCGTCAGAGGATTGCTATTGCCAGGGCACTTTTGAAAAACCCGCCGATATTGATTCTTGATGAAGCCACATCGCAGCTGGATTCTCATTCAGAAAGAGTAGTGCAGGAGGCATTAGACCGGCTTATGCAGGGCCGCACCGTATTTGTTATTGCCCATAGGCTTTCCACAGTAAGAAATGCGCATAGAATAGTGGTAATGGATAAAGGAGTGATTGCTGAAGAAGGTACCCATAGCCAGCTTCTGGATAAGGATGGCCTTTATAAAAGGCTATATTCTATGCAAGAGCTGCAAAAATAAGTGAGGCCATAACTTATGGAGCTTGGTAAAGCGACATAAGTTATTTGGCCGAACTTACCCCACACCCAGCAAAAAAATAGATGTGCAGCTTGTTGGCTGGGTGTGGGGTTAATTCGCGCATAAACTTACTCACATTATTACCTGCCTGCCGGAAGGCAGGTGTTCGTAAGTTTAGCGCTCATTAAAATAGTTGCAATCGCTTAAAAATTCAGTATAATGTTAAACTAAACTGTTTTAAGGATTAGAACGGTTAATATTAACAATCTTCCCGCAAACAACCATATAGAAACTACATGGTGCGGGATCCTGCCTAACAATAAGTTAGCTTGGTAGGAAACAGGGAGGTAATATAAAGTGCCATCAGATTTAATTAAGCAATTACTTGAAGCAGGGGTGCATTTTGGGCATCAGACTAAGCGCTGGAATCCGAAAATGAAGAAGTTTATTTTTGGTTCTAGAAGTGGGATTTACATTATTGATCTTGAAAAGACCGAGGAGTGCATTAACCGTGCACGGGATTTTCTGACAGATATAACCTCTAAGGGTGAATTTGTCCTCTTTGTTGGGACCAAGAAACAGGCGCAAGAGGTTATGCAGCAGGAAGCGGCTAGGAGTGGCATGTATTATGTAACTGACCGTTGGCCAGGGGGAATGCTTACAAACTTTACTACCATCAAAAAGAGCATAAACCGTTTAAAAGAGATAGAGAAGATGCGCGTAGACGGGACATTTGAGAAATTAACCAAAAAAGAAGTCGCCCGCCTGGAGAAAGAGCTGGCTAAGCTTAATAAGAATTTCTCCGGTATTGTTCCTATGGAGCGCATGCCTAAAGCTATGTTTGTCATAGATACGACTAAGGAAGGCACAGCGGTTAAAGAAGCCAAAAGGCTGCATATACCGATAGTCGCCCTTATTGATACTAATTCTAACCCGGATTTAATTGATTATCCTATTCCTGGCAATGATGATGCCACTAAATCCATTAAGGCTGTCGCGAGTATCATTACAGATACAATTATAGAAGGAAGAAAGAAGTTCCTCTCTTATTTAAGTCAAGAAGGGGTAAAGGTTAAAGACGAAGAAAAGAGTTTGGAGGAACCAGCGCTTTTACCGGAAGAAGAGATAAAGATCAAGGAGATCGAAGAGATAATTGAGACTATAGAGCCGGTAGATGGAGAGGCTAAGTCCATAAAGAAGGCCCATGTTAAACCAGCAGAGATTAAACCGAGAACGAGAAGGAAGGTATAAGATTAATTAACCCCCGCACCTTCTTTGTATTCATACAAAAAGTGTGGGGTTAAATAAAAAAGAAAGAAGGTGGGGGTGAAGATATCTATAGATTTAATTAAGGAATTAAGGGAAATTACTTCTTCAAGTGTAGCGCATTGTAAAAAAGCGCTGGAAGAGAGTAAGGGGGATATTAAAAAGGCAGCGGTTTTATTGCGTAAGCAGGGTTTAGAGATTGCCGCTAAGAAGCAGTCACGCGCGGCTAAAGAAGGACGTATTGAAGCATATGTGCACCATGGTAATAAAATTGGTGTTTTGTTAGAGGTTAGTTGCGAGTCTGATTTTGTAGCGCGCAATGAAGGTTTCATCCAGTTTGCTAAGGATCTGGCTATGCAAATAGCCGCAACAAGCCCACTATATTTAAAGCAAGAAGATGTTCCCGTAGAAGTTTTAGAGAATGAAAAGAGCAAGGAAGATTTCTATAAAAATCATTGTTTATTAGAGCAGCCTTTTGTTAAGGATTCGAGTATTACTATTAAGGATTATCTCGGTAGTATTGTGGCTAAGATCGGCGAGAATATAATTATCCGCCGGTTCATACGTTATAAAATCGGCGAATAATGGCGTCTACTTCAGTTTACAAAAGAATAGTCCTTAAGCTGAGTGGTGAAGCCCTGCAGGGGAAAAAGTCGCACGGGATAGACCACGTTGTTTTAATATCTATCGCCCGCCAGATTAAAGAAATACGCGATTTAAGAGTCGACGTAGCGGTTGTTTTAGGCGCGGGTAATATTTTTCGCGGGCAGGAAAATACAGGTTCTCGCGGATTAGATATGGATAGGTCTGTGGCTGATTATATGGGTATGTTAGCTACAGTTATTAATAGCTTAGCCTTACAGGATGTCCTGGAAAAATCAGGTGTGCCTACCCGGGTTATGACTGCCATAAATATGGAACGGATTGCCGAGCCGTACATAAGAAGGCGCGCCATACGCCATCTTGAGAAAGGGCGCGTGGTTATATTTGCCGCTGGTACGGGTAATCCTTATTTTACTACTGATACAGCTGCTGCGTTACGCGCGATGGAGATAAATGCTGACGCTATACTTAAAGGCACTCAGGTTGATGGGGTCTATTCCGCCGACCCTTTAAAAGTAAAAGGCGCGAGTAAGTTTTCTCAATTAAAATATATTGAAGTATTAAAGAAGGGCCTGAAAGTAATGGATGCGACCGCAATCAGCCTCTGTATGGATAATAAGCTTCCTATTGTAGTTTTTAATCTTAACAAAGAAGGAAATATCAAGCGCGTAGTTTTGGGAGAGAAGATTGGGACAACTGTCCAGTAAGATTCAGCCAACCCTGCCTACCGGCAGGCAGGCGGCAGGCAAGGGGGAATGGTTATGACTATTAAGGAAATTATGAATAGCACTGAAGAGAAGCTGAAAAAAGCATTTGAGTCTGTGACCAGAGAATTTGGTGACATTCGCACTGGCAGGGCAAGTCCGACGTTGGTTGAAGGTTTGCGTATTGATTATTACGGAACTCCTACTTTATTAAAACAGTTAGCTTCAATTTCGACTGCTGATGCGCATATGTTAGTTATTCAGCCTTGGGATGTTACTGCTATCGTTGAGATTGAAAAAGCAATACAGAAATCTAACCTAGGGGTTAATCCTTCTAATGATGGGAAGTTGATCAGGTTATCTTTTCCTCAGTTATCCAAGGATAGGCGCCAGGAATTAGCTAAAGAGATTCATAAGATGGCTGAGGCAGGCAGGATATCGCTTAGGACTATAAGACGGGACGCTAAGGAACATCTGGAAAAGCTGGAGAAAGATAAGGCTGTTTCCGAAGATGAAAAATTCCGCGGAATTGACGAATTGCAGAAACACGTGGATAAATATATTGCCAAGGTCGACGAACTTTTGAAGAATAAAGAAAAAGAAGTATTAGAATTATAAGTGAGGGCCTCTAGCTCATCTGGTAGAGCAGCGGCTTTTTAAGCCGCGTGTGCCGAGTTCGAGTCTCGGGAGGCTCACAAAATTTTCACGCGAAAGAGGAAGCAATTTAGGGCGGATGGCGAAATTGGCAGACGCGATAGCCTTAGGAGCTATTGGGGCAACCCTTGGAGGTTCAAATCCTCTTCCGCCCAGGTAAAAATCAAACTTTGAAAATTACGGGAGTGGCTCATCCTCAGACGATTAATTAGCAAAAGGATTTCGCCACTTTT
>JBAZGV010000093.1:0-4331 GCA_041652675.1 Candidatus Omnitrophota bacterium | reverse complement strand
TTTGCTTATGAAAATAGGGTTGGTTTTTCAGGGCGGGGCTTTGTTTGATTCTATGACTGTAGGCGAGAACGTAGGGTTTGGCCTTATTGAACAAGGCCATACCGCGAACAAAGAAATATTAGAGAGAGTAGAGGAGTCTTTGGATATGGTAGGCTTGACAGGAATAGCTAGCCTTATGCCTTTAGATTTAAGCGGGGGGATGAAGAAGCGCGTTGCCCTTGCGCGGGCGTTATGCATAAGGCCCGAGATAATATTATATGATGAACCGACGACCGGCGTGGATCCTATTACAGCCGACAGCATTAATGAGCTGATCAAGAATTTACATGATAAATTAAATGTTACTTCTATTGTGGTGACTCATGATATGAGAAGTGCGTATAGAATAGGGGATAAACTTGCCATGCTTTATCAGGGTAAAATTATAGCGCAGGGTTCACCCGAAGAGATCCAAAAAACCCAGGATCCTGTAGTGCACCAGTTTATTAATGGTTTAGCGCATGGCCCGATAACCGATGCTGTAAAGATAACCGGAGGTTAATATGATATTCGGCAGAACAAAATTAGAATTAAAATTAGGCATATTTGTCTTTATTGGTTTAGCAATTTTTGTAGTAGCTATCTTATCTGTTGGCGGGGTCAAGACATGGGCTTCGGGATATCAGGTGAATTTCATGTTTAATTTTATAAATGGAGTGAAAAAAGGCGCCCCTGTCAGGTTCGCCGGTGTGGATGTGGGCCAGGTTCAGTCTATAGTATTCTTCTACGATGACAAAGAGGCTAAGACTAAGATCCGCGTAACTTGTTGGGTGGATAAGAATGTGAAGATACCTATGGATTCTGTTATTTGGGTTAATACCTTAGGGTTATTAGGAGAGAAGTATGTTGAGATTATGCCCGGAGTAGGTTACGACAAATGCCTGCTGGCTAAGGGTGAATTAGCCGGCGAAGACCCATTAGCGATGAATGATATTCTCAAATCCGCTAAGAATGTAGTTGATAACCTGGATACGGGAATCGACAGGATATTAAATAAAGAAGGCAGCGTAGGCAAAATTTTATATGACGATAAACTGTATAATAATTTGGATGCTTTAGTAACAGACTTAAGGAAGAATCCTTGGAAGTTGTTTTGGAAGGCAAAAGAGCGGAAATGAACCCAGCCCTTCCTTAAGGGCTAGGGTGTGAATCGGAGGAAGAGCTGGGTGAAAGTTAAGACTGTATTCAGTTGTCAAAAGTGCGGGTATCAATCTCCTAAATGGATGGGCAGGTGCCCGGATTGCCAGGGTTGGAATTCTTTTGTAGAAGAAGATTATTCTGCTCTTGACCATAAATCTAAAGAGCGGACGGCGTTGTATAAAGACGGCCCGGTTTTATTAAAAGATGTACAGGTTAAAGAGGATAGCCGGCTTAAGACGGGCATATTAGAATTAGATAGGGTTTTGGGCGGCGGCATAGTCAAGGGGTCAGTGATTTTAATCGGAGGTGATCCCGGGGTTGGTAAATCCACGATATCACTGCAGGTCTCTAACCAATTAACCCGCCATGGCACAACCGTACTCTATGTAAGCGGCGAGGAATCAACACATCAGACAAAGTTAAGGGCCAAGCGTTTAGGCGCGCAGGATTCGGAGAATCTTTACATTGTTAATCAGACAGACTTGAGCCTGATATCTGAATACATAAAAAAGCTTAAACCCGATGTCGTAATCATAGATTCCATTCAGGTAATTTTTGATCCTGAAATTAGCTCTTCTGCCGGAAGCGTCAGCCAGGTTAGGGAGAGCGCCGGAGTGCTTACGCAGTTAGCTAAGACCAGCGGAACTTCAATTTTTATTATCGGCCATGTTACCAAAGAAGGCACTCTTGCCGGTCCGCGTGTTTTAGAGCATATTGTGGATACCGTGCTTTATTTTGAAGGTGACAGGTTTTCTGTTTATAGGATCTTGCGCGCGGTAAAAAATAGGTTTGGTTCAACTAATGAGATAGGGGTATTCGAGATGAAATCGGAGGGATTAACTGAAGTAAAAAACCCTTCTGAAATATTCTTATCGGAGAGGCCGAAAGACGTTTCCGGGTCAGTGGTTACTTCTATTCTTGAAGGCTCCCGTCCTTTGTTAGTTGAGATACAAGCGTTAGTAAGTAAGTCTAATTTTGGTTATGCTCGCAGGCGTTCGCAGGGATTTGATTTTAACCGTTTAAGTTTATTGATCGCGGTGCTCGAGAAAAGGATAGGCTTAGCGTTGGAAGCAGAAGATATATTTGTCAACGTAGCCGGCGGTATAAAAATAGAAGATCCTGCGGCTGATTTGGCAGTAGCGGTAGCTGTGGCATCAGCTTTTCGCGAGCAGTTGGTTATTGCTGATACTGTTATTTTAGGAGAGGTCGGATTAGCGGGAGAGATACGCAGTATTTCGCAGATAATATTGCGAATAAACGAAGCAGAAAAATTAGGCTTCAAACATGCGGTTATTCCCAAGAATAATTATAAGAGCCTTAAAGATTATAAGGGCGGTATAGAGTTGATTCCGGTAACTACTTTAAAAGAAGGTTTGGATTTATCTCTTACACCCGGCCTTAAAGGATAGGCCGGTGCGCCCTTTCTGGGCAGGGAGGAAAAAAATGAATTTATTATTAGTACGTATTCTTTTTTTAGTTGGGAGTATGATTGTGGGCTATCAGGCAGGAGACATTATGGGGGCTCTTATCGGAGGTGTGGCTGCCTTTATAATGATTATACTTGAAATCGGATTACGTAAGGTTTCGGTAAGCGGGTTATCCAGCGCGGTTTTCGGCCTTATCCTCGGCCTAATTATGGCTAAATTAGTCGGTGATGCTTTTAGCATTACTCCAATCTCGCCGGCTGCTTTATCTTCAATCAGGGTTATTTTAACTCTGGTTTTTTGCTACCTCGGCATGGTCATGGCCTTACGCGGAAAGGATGAGTTCAATATTATTATTCCTTATGTGCGTTTACGCCGGCAGGATCAAGCGGAAGATATAACGCTTTTAGATACCAGTGTAATTATTGACGGAAGGATTACGGATATATTTAAGACAAGATTTTTAAGCGGCAAAATTATTATTCCTAAGTTCGTCCTTCGGGAGTTGCAGCAGATTGCTGATTCAACTGATCCGATTAAAAGGCAAAGAGGGAGAAGGGGCCTGGAGATTCTAAATACTGTGCAGAAAGAATCAGGCATGGATATTACCATCAACGAAGAGGATTTTGCGGAGACAAGAGAAGTAGATGCTAAATTGGTTAAACTTGCCAAGCTTCTTGAGGCTAAAATATTAACCGTGGATTATAATTTGAACCGTGTAGCTACAATCCAGGGGATCAGGGTTTTAAATATTAATGAACTAGCCAACGCGCTTAAGTCTCTGGTTTTCCCTGGGGAAGAGATGCAGATTAAATTAATAAAAGAGGGGAAAGAACATAATCAGGCGATCGGATATTTAGACGATGGGACCATGGTTGTGGTAGAAGACGCGCGCAGATTATTAGGGCAGGAAGTCAAGGTTGTAGTAACTTCAGTCCTTCAGACTCAGGCCGGCAGGATGGTTTTTACTAAAATAGAACGGTAGCTTAATGATTAAATGTTAAGCGCAATAGTTGTAGCCGCGGGTAAAAGCAATAGGTTCTCTCGCCACAATAAGCAGTGGTTTAGAGGCAAGATCCCGCCAGTGGCGGGAAAAGGAAAAGTTTCTAAGGTTCTTGCAAAAATAGATTCCAAGCCGGCCATCTATTATTCTCTTTTTGCCTTAAACAGGCATCCCGGTATTGACGAGATTATAGTTGTCGCCAGCCCAAGCAACATTAAAGCAATAACCGGGATTACCAGAAAATATAAAATAAATAAAGTAAAGAAGATCGTCTTAGGAGGTAAAGAGCGCAGAGATTCAGTATTGCAAGGGCTCAAATCTTTAGGCGAAGATACCAGCCATGTTTTGATCCACGACGGCGCAAGGCCGCTGGTCAGTAGTAATATAATATCTTCTGTGATTGCGGCGGCTAAGATTTCCGGGGCAGCGGTTGCGGGTGTTCCGGTTAAGCCTACGATTAAGAGGGTTAGTTCCGGGCTCTGGGTCAAAGAGACAGTGGATAGAGGCGGGCTTTGGGAGATACAGACTCCGCAGGTATTTTTAAAGAGTATTATCCTAAAAGCTTATAGAAAATTAGGCGGGCTTAAAGTTACTGATGACGCGATGTTAGTTGAAAGGATCAAAGTTAAAGTAAAGTTAGCCGCAGGTTCGTATAGTAATATCAAGATAACCACACCCGAGGATTTGATAATCGCGGGAGCAATTTTAAAAGAAATTAAAAGCAG
>JBAZGV010000092.1:0-4366 GCA_041652675.1 Candidatus Omnitrophota bacterium | reverse complement strand
TAAGGATATATCGTTTGTCTATTGGGATCCGTATACTATTCCAGTATTAACAGAAGTACCGGGAATCGTGAAGTATGAAGATTTAAAGGAAAACGTTACGGTTAAGGAAGAGCTTAATATTGTTACTAAATTAACAGAGCGTGTAGTTGTAGAGCATAAGCAGGAGTTTCATCCACAGATAATTATTCTTGATGCAGCTGGCGAGGTTGCGGGAATTTATCCTATTCCTATTGGGGCCCATATTTTGGTCAAAGATGGCCAGCATATCGGAGGCGGGGAACTCTTAGCTAAGATACCGCGTATGGTAGTTAAGACCAGGGATATTACCGGAGGGCTTCCGCGTGTTGCGGAATTATTTGAGGCTAGAAGGCCTAAGGATCCGGCAGTAATTAGCGAAATTGACGGATTTATAGAATTTGGCGAATCCAAGAAGGGGCAGCGGGTAATCATCGTGAAATCCACGACCGGGATGCAGAGAGAATATGTTATCCCTCATGGTAAACATCCTAATGTTTATAAAGGGGATAAAGTTGATGCCGGACAGCAATTGACTGACGGCCCGGTAGTTTTACAGGATATTTTACGTGTTTGTGGTGACAAGGTTCTACAAGAGTATTTGGTTAATGAGGTCCAGGAAGTTTATCGTCTTCAGGGTGTGCGTATTAATGATAAGCATATTGAAGTTATTATTCGTCAGATGCTCAAAAAGGTCAAGGTCGAAGACCCCGGAGATACAGAATTTTTAGCAACTCAACAAGTGGATAAATGGATTTTCCAGAAAGAGAACTCCCGAATAATTAAAAAAGGCGGTAAGCCCGCTATAGCAACTCCTTTATTGTTGGGGATAACTAAAGCCTCTTTGACTACCGAAAGTTTTATCTCTGCGGCTAGTTTCCAGGAGACGACAAAGGTTTTAACTGAAGCAGCAACTTCGGGCAAGCGCGATGAGCTTTTTGGTTTAAAAGAGAATGTTATAGTTGGGCATCTGATTCCTGCGGGAACGGGTTTTCCTGACCACCGCGATATAGAGGTAGTAAAGATAATTAAAGACTAAGGTTATAGAGCGTTAATTGAACATAACCTTATCTCTGAACTTACCCAGGCACTTATTTTTGATAAAGTGTTTGGGTGAAGTAGAAGTAACATTTGATATTGAAGTTAAAGCAACAAATCCAGTGTTTTTAAAAAAATAAGTGCCTGGGTTAATTCGCGCATTAACTTACTCTCTGTCTAAAGCGGATCGTAAGTTAAGCGCTCATTAAAAAATGCCTACAATTTCACAGTTAATTAGAATTGCAAGAGAAACTAAAAACAAGAAGTCTAAGTCTCCGGCTTTAAAGGGTTGTCCTCAAAGGCGCGGGGTTTGTCTTCAGGTGCGTACAATGACTCCTAAAAAGCCTAATTCAGCTCTGCGTAAAATTGCCAGAGTAAGGCTTACAACCGGCATTGAAGTTACTGCTTATATTCCGGGAGAGGGGCATAATTTACAGGAACATTCTATAGTTTTAGTCAGGGGTGGCAGGGTTAAGGATTTACCCGGCGTAAGGTATCATATTGTAAGAGGTACATTAGATGCTTCAGGAGTTAACGCAAGGAGAAGGGGACGTTCAAAATACGGAGCAAAAAGGCCTAAGGCCGGAGCTCCAGCTAAGTAAAAGTGATCATTCTGCTTAGTAACCGCTAAAAAATTATCTTCGATAATTTTTTAGCACACGCAGGATTTCACTAGACAAAAGCTTAAGGTGTTCAAAAACTAAAGGTGCTCGATGAGAAGAAGAAAAGCTCAAGAAAAAGAAATATTAGCGGATCCTAAATTTAACAGTAAGATCGTTGCCAAGTTTGTGAACATGGTTATGCTTGAAGGCAAGAAGGCAATCGCCGAAAGAATAGTATATGAAGCTTTTGAGATTGCCAAAAAGAATCTTAACGAGCAGGATATTTTGAAAATATTCTATAAAGCATTGGATAATATCCGCCCGCGCTTAGAGGTTAAACCCCGACGAGTAGGTGGAGCAACATATCAGGTTCCTATTGAAGTCCGTCAGGAACGCGGAACGTCTATCGCGCTTCGTTGGATACGTGATTTTGCGCAGAACAAAAAAGGCAAGCCAATGGAGCAGAAGCTTGCCGAAGAGATTATTTCAGCTTACAAGGGAGAAGGCGCAGCAATAAAGAAGAGAGACGATACGCATAAGATGGCCGAGAGTAATAAGGCTTTCGCGCATTTTAGGTGGTAAAGATAAAAGGAATATATGGAGCATAAAACAGGTTTAGAAAAATTAAGGAATATAGGGATTATCGCGCATATTGACGCCGGTAAAACTACGACCAGCGAACGGATATTATTTTATACGGGTAAAAACTATAAGTTGGGGGAAGTTCATGATGGCGCTGCGACTATGGATTGGATGGTGCAGGAGCAGGAGAGGGGCATTACCATTACTTCGGCAGCGACTACCTGTAATTGGAAAGATATCCGCATTAACCTTATTGATACTCCCGGCCACGTGGATTTTACCATTGAAGTAGAGAGGTCACTTAAGGTTTTAGATGGCGCGGTAGTGGTTTTCTGCGGGGTAGGTGGAGTTGAGCCTCAATCAGAGACAGTCTGGCGTCAAGCTGACCGCTATGGAGTTCCAAGGATTGCTTTTGTGAATAAGATGGATAGAGTAGGGTCTAATCTTTTAGAGGTAGTTGATCAGATGCATAAAAGATTAGGCACAAATGCAGCGGCGATTCAGGTTCCCTTCGGCAAAGAAGCTGATTTTAAAGGCGTTGTTGATTTAGTTGAAAAAAAATTAGTTTATTATAAAGATGATTTGGGAAAAGATGTTGAAATTAGGGAAATACCTCCAGAAATAATGCCTGAGGTGCAGAAACAATATACTATTATGATTGAGCGATTGGCAGAAGTTGACGATAAGATCATGGAAGATTATTTACATAACAAGGAGATTCCTGTTGCGGATTTGAAATCGGCGATCAGAAAGAGCGTGATCGCCAATAAGTTTACTCCGGTTCTTTGTGGTTCATCGTTTAAGAATAAAGGAGTACAGTTAGTTTTAGATGCCGTAAAAGATTACCTTCCTTCTCCTTTGGATGTCCCTCCTATTAAGGGGACTAATCCGGAGACAGGGGATTTTGAGGAGATTAAGGTTTCTGAGAAGGCTCCTTTCTGCGCATTATGTTTTAAGGTGGCTACAGATCCTTATGTTGGAAAGATTAATTATATCCGTGTCTATTCCGGAACATTAAACGCAGGTACCTATATATATAATTCTTCTAAAAGAGAGAGGGAAAGAGTTACTAAGATCGTAAAGATGCATGCTAATCATCAGGAAGTGACAGATAGTATTTCTTGCGGTGAAATTGCTGCAGCTGTAGGCCTAAAGGTAACTAAGACCGGAGAGACCCTTTGTAATGAAGCTAATCCGATAATTATTGAGGCAATGCGTTTTCCGGAGCCGGTTATTCAGCAGGCTATCGAACCTAAATCTAAAGATGCGCAGGAAAAGTTAGGTTTGGCGTTACATAAATTAGAAGATGAAGATCCTTCATTCCGGGTTACCTATAATCAAGAGACAGGGCAGACTCTTATTGCCGGTATGGGGCAGCTGCATCTGGAAATTATTATTGATAGAATTTTACGTGAGTTTAATGTTGAAGCAACGGTAGGCCAGCCTCAGGTAGCTTATCGTGAGACATTAACTAAGAAAGTAAGGTCAGTAGGTAAGTTTATATCACAGAGCGGAGGGCGTGGACAGTATGGCCATTGTGTCTTAGAAATGGAACCGCAGGAGACCCCTGGTGCAGGAATAACTTTTGAAGATAAGATTAAGAGTGGTGCAATCCCCCGTGAATTCATACCTGCAGTAAAACAGGGAGTTATGGGTTCTGCTAAAAGCGGAGTATTAGCTGGTTATCCTGTTAATGATGTAAAAGTAGTTTTAGTTGATGGTTCTTTTCATGAAGTTGATTCTTCGGAATTAGCATTCCAGATGGCAGGTTCGTTAGCATTCAGCGATGGGTTAAGAAAAGCCGGCCCGATTTTATTAGAACCGATTATGGATATTGAAGTTGTTGTTCCGGAAGAATTTATGGGCCAGGTTATCGGAGATCTGAGTTCTCGTCGGGCAAAGATAGTTTCTCTTGCTCAACGCCTTAATCTTCGGACCATTCGCGCCAACATTCCCTTAGCGGAAGTTTTTAATTACGCGACAATATTAAGATCCTTGACACAGGGCCGTGCTTCGTATACAATGGAGCCTTCTTTTTACACGGAAGTTCCTTCACATATATCAGAAAAGATTGTTTCAGGTTTTGCTGCAACAGGTTCTACAAGAAAGAGCCTTTAAAAAATAGGAGG
>JBAZGV010000091.1:1465-4393 GCA_041652675.1 Candidatus Omnitrophota bacterium | reverse complement strand
TTAGCCAGCGCGCTTAAAAAAGTAAACCCTGAAATAAAAATTTCCGGCATTGGCTCTGATTTATTACGCAATGCCGGAGTTGAAATATTCTATGACATAAAAGGTTTAAGCGTCATGGGTTTCTTTGATGTCCTTAAAAAACTCCCTAAATTTCTTGCCTTAAAACAACTAATTCTTTCTAAAATCACTGCCCAAAAACCTGATGCTATAATATTTGTTGATTTCTCCGGATTTAACCTAAGGTTAGCTAAAGCAATTAATAATACTGCTCCTACCATCTACTATGTCTCTCCGCAAGTATGGGCATCCCGTCCGGGACGAATCAAAACAATCAATAAATATATCAAGAAAATGATTGTGCTTTTCAAATTCGAGGAGAAATTCTATCATAAATTCAGGATCAAGGTTGACTGGGTAGGCCACCCTCTTTTAGATATTGTAAAACCAACAATGCCTAAAGAAGAATTACTGCGTAATTTAAAATTAAGCAATACTAAAATTACTCTGGCGCTTTTCCCCGGCTCACGCAAACAGGAAATAAAAAGGATCCTTCCGATAATGCTTAAAAGCGCCTTTCTAATCGCTAAAAAATTAGACGCGCAATTTGTAATCGCAAAAACTTGCCAGGTTGAATGGGATACTTATAATGCTTTGATTAAAAACCTTAAACTGGATATTAAGATTGTGGAAGGCAAACCTTACGACTGTATGAATATTGCGGACTTCTGTTTGGTCTGCTCGGGCACGGCGACTTTAGAAACAACGATAATGCAGAAACCTTTCACCTTGATTTATAAAACTAGCCCGCTAAACTATTTACTATACCGTCCGCAAGTAAAACTTCCCTATATAGGATTGGCAAATATTGTAGCGGGCAAAAAGATAATTCCTGAATTTATCCAATTCAAGGCATCCCCAAGAAAAATTGCCGATTATACCGTAAAAATACTACAAGATAAGCCTAAATTGAAAAATATCGAAAACGAACTCATCAAAATCAGCTCTTCGCTGGGTACCAGTGGAGCTGCTTCCCGTGCCGCCAAGATCATCAACGACTTTTTACGATAGTTCTGCGGATTTAATACGCTCATCAATGGGCGGGTGGTCAAAAAAGAAAAATTTTATTATCGGATGAGGCGATCTATCGGCAAGATTCTGTTGCCCTAGCTTATTCATCATAGAAATAAACGCATCCTTTAGGCCGGTGGTTTCCAGTGCTAATGAATCCGCGCTTCTCTCAAAACTTCTACTAATAAAAGCCTCTAAAGGCTGACTAATTATTCCAAAAAGAACAAAATAAATTAAGATAACCGGAAGCGCCGCGATATCGCTTAAAGAAGAAAGGTTAAACAGGCTTAAAGCATTTCCGCTAGTCTTAAATATTAAATAAAAAATCGCCAGTGTAGAAAAAGAATTTACCGCAATCAGCTTTAGTAAGTGCTTTAACTGGTAATGCGCAAACTCATGCGCCAAAATCACCTCAATCTCATCATGGGTATATTTATCCCTTAAGGTATCGGCGAGTATAACCCTGCGCGTATTTCCGATACCTACGAAAGCAGCATTGCCTTTTAATGTTTTCTTGCTAAAATCTATCTCAAAACAATCAATAAGTTTAACCTTCATCTTATCAGCTAAGCGCATAATCCTCTCCCTTAAAGAATCATCGGATAACTTCTTGTATTTAAAAAAGAGCGGGATAATAATTACCGGCATAACTTTGGCTAAGACTACGCTAAAAAATATCCAGAACGCCGAAATAACCAACCACCATTTATTGGGAAAATTGTGCAAGATAGAATAGAAAGAAACGGCCAGGATCAAGCCAATTATGCAAGAGATTATTCCCGCTTTTAATTGATCCTGCAACCAATCCTTGAGACTTTGTGTGGATAAAGAAAACTTGCGTTCTAAAATATAGGATTGATAAAAATTAAGCGGGAATTCCAAAAGATAATACCCAAGAAAAACTAATATTAGGTAAGCGGGAAAAACTAAAAAAGTTGAGAGATGATCAACTAACCAGAGAGAAAGGCTACTGGAAAATTTGAGCCCTGAAAATAAAAAAAGCAGGGTAAGCGTATAAACTATCCCGGCAATACTTAAGCTATACTTAATGTTGGAGTAATTTTTTGCCTTATCCTGCATCCTGCTTATTTAGCCTTTTTTACCGTAGGCTTAATATTCACAAATGTGCGCAATTTACCATGGCTGGTTTTCTTACGCGTAAAATAAACCTTACCTTCGCATAAGGCAAAAAGCGTACCCGGGCCCTTGACATTAATCCCTGCCTTATAAGTATCCACTCCTCTTACCAGTATTTGCCCGGATTTAACAATCATCCCGCCGGAAGTTTTATTAGCTTTATCTTTCTTAGGTGTTGAAAATCCGCCTGTCATTTTGATTCCCTCCTAGCCCATAAGGGCACACCCGTGCAATTCCTTTAAGCGCGGGGTGCTGCACAATAAATATATTTTCATAAATACTACCACAAAATGATTATTCTAGCAATACTTCTTCGTTCTTTTCCGGAAGATAGACGTTTAACCCCTTCTGGATAAGAGCATCAAATAAAGCCCGAGATTGTTCCTCTTCACCATGGACCAAGAAAACGCGTTTTAAAGGAAGGCATCCCGAAACAAATTCCAAGAGCTCTTTTTGATCAGCGTGCCCGGACATAGCGTTAACAATCACTACTTCGGCATTCAGTTCATATTCTACGCCGAATATACGCACAAACTTTTCTTTATCTACAATCCTTCTGCCTAAGGTATCGCGGGCCATGTAACCTACCACGATAATCGTATTACGGCTATCTTCGATATTATTCTGAAGATGATGTAGGATTCTTCCCGATTCGCACATGCCGCTTCCGGCAATAATAATCATCGGCCGCTTGTCCGCGTTCAAGGCTTTTGAAACATTCTG
>JBAZGV010000091.1:0-1455 GCA_041652675.1 Candidatus Omnitrophota bacterium | reverse complement strand
AGGATGGTACTCGAAAACCTCGGTAATATCCGTAGCTAACGGGCTATCTACATATATCGGAACAGAGGGAATAAGCTTTTCTTTAAGCAATTCATTTAAGAAATAGACTACTTCCTGCGTGCGCTCAAGGGTAAACGAGGGAATAAGTACTTTGCCTCCCCTGCGCAATGTACGCGATATCGCGTCTCTTAACTTCGATTGCGCTTCTTCGATGGGCGCATGCAGCCTCCCGCCATAGGTGCTCTCCATAATAAGATAATCCAAATTCTTGAGGATAACCGGATCATTAAGTAGAGGCATATTCTTTCTGCCTAGGTCCACAGCATAGCCCAGGCGGATATTACGGCTATCATCTTTTATATCCAAAACAGTCAATGCTGAACCTAAAATATGCCCGGCGTCCACTAACGTTACATAGATATTTTTGGCTATGCAAAACCTCTGGTTATAGGAAATCGGCCTGAATATTTTAGTTGCCCGAGACGCCTCTTTTTTAGTATAAAGCGGCTCCCTCTTAGGCAGCCCTATCCTTCTATTTATCTTATTAAGATATTTTATATCTTCTTCCTGTATCTTTCCGGAATCCTCGAGCATTAACCCCGCTAAGTCTTTTGTCGCGGAAGTAGTATAAATCTTACAACGCAGCCCCTTCTTGATCAAACTGGGGATATTACCGCAATGATCAATATGGGCATGCGATAAAACAAGGGCGTTTATAGCCCGCGGATTAAAATCAAATGTAGTATTAATCTTATAAAATTCATCACGGCGGCCTTGGAAAAGCCCGGCATCAAGCAAAACTTCGGTCTTACCCGCAGTAATCAAATGGCTTGACCCGGTAACTGTCCTGACCCCTCCCAGGAATTTTAATTTTAAAGCCATACTGCCTAATCCCTCCGGCACATTTTAACAACTGCCATAATTATCAATATAATATAACCGAAACTAAGAAACAATAATATTTTATGGCTTAAAAAGTATTCCATCAATACCGTGGGGCTATTAAATATGCTTTTGCCCACAGAGTAGATTATATACTGAATCCAGAAAATCTTGATCGGGGTACCGAAGATAACCGCTATCAGGTATTTGCTAAAACGCAGGGTGGTAAGGCCGCTGGCTAAATCTAAGAACCTATGCGGGATAAGCGGGGCAGCCCGCAAAACAAAGAGCCAGAATAAACTTATCTTGCCAAGTTTATGGTCTAATTTACGGTATCCCCCCGGAAGCTTTTTTTCAACATAATGCCTGCCTAATAAACGCGCAATATAAAATAAGATAAAAGCGTTAATAATTTCGGCGATACAGATAAAAATAGCGCTTAAAAACGGGCCGAACAAAAAAGCACCCATAAACCAAAACAGATCTTTCGAAAAAAAGATAAAAAAAGTAATAATTACATAGGCGATAATATACAATAGCGAGCTTAGAGCAATCGGGCACGCTGAAAGCGAC
>JBAZGV010000090.1:0-4396 GCA_041652675.1 Candidatus Omnitrophota bacterium | reverse complement strand
CCTCTGGTGACCCGGTAGCTAATCCTAGTTCTGACGATGTCCTGGGAATTATCTCCGAAGGAGATGTAGTTATAGGCCATGATGCACCTAGTGATTTAGAAATAGATGGATGTATTATGGCGTTAAATAGTTCTTTTTATCGTGATGACTATGATAGCGGATTGAAAGGCACACTAAAAGTCCGTGGCGGAATTATTCAGAAAGAAAGAGGCCCGGTGGGTACTTTTAATGCTGTAGCCGGAACAAAAGTCAGCGGGTATACCAAGGATTATTCATATGATGGCCGGCTGCTTAATTCCCCGCCGCCTTTTATGCCTACGACCGGAGATTATATAACATTAGCTTGGGAGGAGATTTAGAGTATGAAGACAAAAACCCTATACGCAATTGTTTTTATTCTGGCAGTTATTATTATGCTTGCCCTTATCTATGGTAAAAGTAAGATCGCGGAGCTTAATCAACCAGCTCTGAAAGAAAGCCAGGTTGAGGTAAAAGAACCGGAAGCAATAACTCAATCTCCGGAGCCGGTTTTCTTCCATAAAGAAGCGGTTACTATTATTAAACCGGCGCAAGGGAAACAATCGGCTGTCTCGGAAATAGATAAAGTAGAGGATATTAAGGATCAACAAGATTCGGATCTCTCTTTGCAAAATACTTCTGCGGAAGGCGGAAGAACTAATGGCCAAGATACTGAAGAAGCTGCTGGAGTAACTCGCTTAGGAGATAAATATCCTACCAAGGAAGAAGTAAAAGAGATGAATTCTAAAGGGATAGTAATGTATTAATTTAACCTTGCCGGAATTTAATGAAAATAAAGATCTATTATCATCATACTGATTGCGGGGGAGTGGTTTATTACGCCAATTACCTAAATTTTTTGGAAGAGGCGCGTACTGAAGCTTTTGCTCAACGTGGCTTTTCGATCAAGGAACTTGCTGATAACGGGACGATGTTTGTGGTTGCCCGTCAGGAGGTTGATTATAAGGCGCCGGCAGTATATGGGGATACCCTTGAGATTAATACAAAAATAGGGGAGATCTCCGCGGTGAAGATAATTTTTGAGCATGAAATCCGCAATCAGAACGGAGAGGTAACTACAAAGGCAAAAACTATCCTAGTCTGCGTGGATAAAAATTTAAAGCCTAAAGCAATCCCCAGTGAAATCCGTGCTAAGTTTTCTTAATTCCCTATTGTCATTCTGAGGCGTGCATTCGCTTCGCTCGGGACAGGCTGCGCGCCGAAGAATCTGTCTTTACAATAGATCTTTCGGTCGCCCCTAAAGGGGCTCCCTCAGGATGACAGTATTATGTGAGGAGATAAATATGGATACAATAGAGATTTTAAAAAAGAGAAGAAGCGTGCGCCTATTTCTGGATAAGCCGATTGCTAAAACGGAATTAGAAGCAATAGTAGATGCGGGGAGGTTTGCTCCTACGGCAAGAAATGTGCAGCCGTGGGAGTTTGTGATTATTACTGATGGTGCGATTTTAGCTAAAATCTCTAAGCTGGCGGAGAATGGCAGGTTTATCTCCGGGTGTAAGGCTTGTATCGCTATTTTTTGTACTGATACTAAATATTACCTTGAGGATGGCTGTGCTGCTACGGTGAATATTTTAAATGCCGCAGCTGCATTAGGCATAGGTTCGTGTTGGGTGGCCGGAGATAAAAAGGATTATTGTAATGAAGTTATGCTCTTATTAGGCGTTCCTTTAAACTATAAGCTGGTAAGTTTAGTTGCTTTAGGTTATCCGCAGGATAAAAATAGTTTTAAGCTCGTCGATAAAAGGCCGTTGGAAGCGTTGATTCACTGGGAGAATTTCTAAATGTCCGTATTATATAAGAGTGGCTGTCTTTTGCCTTTTTTGATAATATTTAATCTTTTTTTTGGCAGGCTTTTTTTTAGTTTCCGCACCTGGTTAGCCGTTGGAGGAGTATTGACTATCTTTTTTTTAGTCAATTCCTGTATATTTAGCAGGCGTATAATAAATAACGTGAGAAGGAGAGATAATGTCATTGATGTAGAAGGTGAAGTTATTAGTGATAGGGAGAAGCTGAAATAGATTGACAAAGTTAGGCTCGGTGTTACTATGTCTGCAATTTAGAATTTAAGATTCAGGCTGAATATTAAACAAATATAGAAAGGAAGGGTTTTAAAAATGGCTGGTTTTGATTTGCTGATATTAGCTCCTCTGGGTTCAATTTTAGCACTAGGTTTTGCGCTTTATCTGGCTTTAAGTATTCTAAGAATGGATGAGGGGACAGACAAAATGAAGGAGATTGCCCAAGCAGTCCGTATCGGCGCTCAGGCATATCTAAAAAGGCAATATTTAGGTGTTTCCATGTTTTTCGTGGTTGTATTTTTTATTCTTCTCGCTATGGCTTTGAAGAATTACTTGGTAATTTTTGTTCCATTTGCTTTTTTATCCGGAGGCCTATTCTCGGGGCTTTCCGGTTTTATCGGTATGAATATCGCAACCCAGTCTTCTAACCGTACTGCTCAAGCTGCTTCTAAGAGCTTGAATTTAGGTTTACGTGTTGCTTTTTCGAGCGGCGCGGTAATGGGCCTTACAGTGGTTGGCCTAGGATTATTGGATTTAAGTATTTGGTATTATTTTTTAAACTGGTATTATTCCTACCATCCGATTCCTATCGGTACGGATAAGATTGCCGCGATTACTTCGACTATGCTTTGTTTCGGTATGGGCGCCAGTTCTATGGCGTTATTTGCCAGGGTAGGCGGCGGCATTTTTACTAAGGCTGCGGATGTAGGTGCGGATTTAGTTGGTAAAGTAGAAGCAGGTATTCCTGAAGATGACCCGCGTAACCCCGCAGTTATTGCTGATAATGTAGGGGATAATGTCGGCGATGTTGCGGGTATGGGCGCTGATCTCTATGAATCTTACGTCGGTTCAATAGTAGCTACTTCTGCTCTGGGTGTTGCTGCTGGATTAGGTGTAGCTGGCGTAACTGTACCAATGGTTATGGCAGCTGTAGGTGTTGTCGCTTCCATTATTGGAACTTTCTTTGTTAAGAGCGGAGAACAGGCTAGCCAGAAAGTTCTTCTTGCAGCTTTGCGTAAAGGTGTATTTACCAGTTCCTTGATAGTTGCGGTAATTTCATATTTTCTGATTAGAGCAACTTTAGGGGTTGAGCATATCGGGGTTTACTGGGCAGTTTTAGCAGGCTTGATTGCTGGTGTTTTAATCGGCCTATGTACTGAGTATTATACTTCCAGTGGGTTTAAGCCGACTCGTTCCATTGCTGATGCTTCTTTGACCGGCCCAGCGACTGTAATAATTGGAGGTATCGCGGTAGGTATGATGTCTACTGCAATACCGGTAATTATTGTCTGTATTGCTATCCTGGCAAGTTTCTATTTATCTGGAGGCGCGGCAAATTTTAATTCCGGCCTCTATGGTATTGCAATTTCCGCGGTAGGCATGCTTTCTACTCTGGGTATAACTTTAGCTACTGATGCCTATGGCCCGGTTGCGGATAATGCCGGAGGAAATGCGGAGATGGCTAAATTACCTCCGGAAGTAAGGAAGAGAACTGACGCGTTGGATTCTTTAGGCAATACTACTGCGGCAACTGGCAAGGGTTTTGCTATTGGTTCAGCAGCATTAACCGCGTTAGCTTTGATCGCCGCGTATAAAGATCAGGTTATGCTTTTCGGGAAAGATATTAATGCGAACATGATGAATCCTACAGTACTGGTAGGTTTATTCCTGGGCGGGATGATGCCTTTCTTATTTTGTTCTATGACTATGCGTGCGGTGGGCAGAGCGGCCGGGAAGATCGTAGTTGAAGTGCGCAGGCAGTTTAAAGAGATTGTTGGAATTATGGAAGGTACGGGTAAACCAGATTATGCGCGTTGTGTAACTATTGCAACCGCGGCAGCGCAGAAAGAGATGATTGCTCCGTCCCTTTTAGCTATTATTGCTCCTATTGGCATAGGGTTACTAATAGGTATTGACGCGGTTGCCGGCCTTCTTATGGGCGCAACTGTTACTGGTTTTGTTTTGGCGATTATGATGGCTAATTCCGGCGGAGCTTGGGACAATGCCAAGAAATTTGTCGAAGAGGGGCATCATGGAGGCAAGGGTTCAGCCGCGCATAAAGCTACGGTAGTCGGCGATACTGTTGGCGACCCATTTAAAGACACCTCTGGGCCAAGCCTAAATATTTTGATTAAACTTATGTCCATGGTTTCTATTGTTTTCGCGTCATTTATTATCAGGAATACTTTGATTAAGTAAGCTTAGGGGCTCTTGACAAAGCGTTTTTTGTGTGTTAAATTTAGTTCAATGTTAATTTAGGATCCGTTTCCTGTTTTTGGAGGAAGGCAGGAATAGCCACAACGGATAATTTTGGCGTATATTTCATAGCCGGATTT
>JBAZGV010000089.1:0-4405 GCA_041652675.1 Candidatus Omnitrophota bacterium | reverse complement strand
TAATAAGTATCCACGCTCTCATCAGTCATTCCGCTTAGGCGCTCATCGCGCTGATCAAAAACTTTTTTTGCCGCGATGAGCAATTTCTTAACATCTTCTTTCTTAGTGTATAATCTAACCTGTACCTTATCTATAATCGCTCCATATTCCCGGCGCAGCATCGCGTGCAATATCACCCCGATATCTTTCAATCTAAAACCATTGCGATAAGCTTCACGGCTTACCCTAATCAAATTCATTTCGCGCTGGCCTGTATGCGTCAAGCCTTTGGCATAACTAATAAAACGATGAATCTGGCGTTCCAGAATAGGCTCAAAATCTTTCTGCATCTTGCGGCCATAAACATCGACGATTATAGCCAAAGGTAAAGATCTTCCGCCCGGGCCTGATTGCCTAATATCCGGCCCGATTATTTTAATCTTACCGTCTTCTACTTCATCTTCGCTTTTTGAAGTTAGAAACTCGAGAGATATGCCTTTCTTGCCGCCAAATTCAACTTGCAGATCTTTTTCACTGATCCTTTCACCTTCAAAGGATGAAGAATAAAGCAAAGGAATATCGATATTTACCTTGGAAGTTTTTTTAAAGAGAGGGTTAATTAAGGGCAGGGAATTTCTTTCACTTAACCGAGTTGGCATCTTCTTGAGCACTTATTTCCTCTAACTTGGCAATGATATGGTCCACCAACATCATACTTATTACCACGCTATCTTTACGCACTACGCTCCCACAGGCAAAGATATTATCTTGATTAGTACGCATCCATCCATCTACCAGGACGAAATCATCTTTAGTCCGGATATCAGTGCCTTTTAAAAATTCAATGTTGGATTTATAACCATCCATAAATAAGACGGCGCAGACACCTAATGCCTTACCGCTTGCGAGCTTAACCGCTTGAGTCTCCCCTTCACCAATTATCTCCGTTATCGAATCATTGATAATCTCCGTATTCTCTGGAATATTTGAAGGGTCAAATGCAGCGCAGCTTAGAAGCTTTACCTCAACGCCATATTTTCTTGAAACTGCCTCGGCCATTTTTAAGGCAAAACTATTGCTTCCTACAACACAGACCGGATGCGCTATATAACGCTGAATAAGCTCTTTAGCATCATTTAATGTATAAAGACGATAAACCCCTTCCTTCTTGGCACCGGGGATATCAGGGATAACCGGGCTCCTCCCTGAAGCAATTACTAAAACATCATAATTGATGCTTCCTTTATCCTTGAAATAAATTTGTTTCTTCGAAATATTTAAACTTCCGACTTTTTTATTTTTAATAAAATTTATGCCCAACCTGGAATAATCATCTTCGCTGCAAAGGAAGATATCTTTTTCGCTTATTACGTTATTTACGAGGTCTGCTAATTTTAAGTGGTCATAGGCAGGGTATTCTTCTTCGCTAATTAAGGTTACATGGCAATCCTTATTCTTCTCCCTTAAGCGCAAAGCAATATTATGCCCCGAAACCGAAGCGCCGATTATAACTATATGATTCTTCATAATAATGCGGCATCTAATACGCGAGGAACTACCTTATCCCATCCTATCGGCATAATATGTACCCCGTCACAGATAGGCTTTAGTTCTTTAATCAGGCGCGAAGCAATTTCAACGGAAAGGGCCGGCTTATCTTCCGCGCCTTCCATCTCTTTAATCAAATTATCCGGCACAAATACGCCGGCAACATTTTGATTCATATATCTAGCCATGCCCGCGGACTTAAGTAAAACTATCCCCGCCAAAATTTTAGTCTTTAAATGCTTAGTTTTATTTAAAAAATTCTCAAATATTTTTAAATCGAAGACTGCTTGAGTCTGGAAGAATTGGGCACCAGCGGCAATCTTCTTCTCCATCTTGATAATCTGCGGCTCTAATGGGTCTGACCCGGGATTAACCACCGCGCCTAAACAGAATTTTGGCGGCAAACCAACCAATTTATTCCCTTTCATATCCGTTCCTGCCTCAAGTGTTTTTGCCACTTGCAATAACTGAACAGAATCTAAATCAAAAACAGGTTTAGCTTCAGGATGATCACCTGATGCCGGATGGTCTCCAGTAAGAATTAAAACATTCTCAATACCTAAAGCCGCGGCAGACAAAAGATCGGATTGCAGCGCTAGACGGTTACGGTCACGGCAGGTCAACTGATATATCGGCTCGAATCCGCGGTGTTTTAGAAGGCTTGAAACCGCTAAAGAACCGAGGCGCATCACCGAACTCTGTAAATCCGTAACATTAATTGCGTCAACTCGATTACGGATAAGCTCAGCATCATCTAAGAGCTGCACAATATCAATTCCTTTTGGCGGGCCGATCTCTGAAGTTACTACGAACTTTCCTGATTGTAATTTCTCTTTAAATGTCAAATTCACTCCTTTTATATATAATTTATTGCTGCAGCTTAGCTGCTTCTACTAAATTACGCATCAACATTATAACTGTAAGCGGCCCTACTCCCCCGGGAACAGGAGTAATATAGGAAGCGAGCCTTTCTGCTCCTTCAAATTCCACGTCACCAACGATCTTGCCGTCTACGAGATTGATCCCCACATCTATGACTACCGCGTCTTTCTTAATCCAGCCGCCTTTAATTAAACCGGCTTTCCCGACGGCCACAATAAGCACCTCTGCCTTACGTACAAACTCTTCTATGTTTGCTACTGAAATTTGACAGATACTAACGGTAGCAAGTTTTTCTGATAAAAGCACTGCCAGCGGCTTGCCCACAATATCGGTCCAGCCGACAAGAACCACTTCTTTCCCGTATAAATTTATCCCCGTAGTTTTTAATAACTCCATTACCGCACTGGCTACGCAAGGGACGAGTTTTGCCTTACCAAGCATAATCATACCGAGGTTTAACGGGCTTATTCCTTCCACATCCTTAGCCGAAGAAACACAATCTCTGATCTTTTTGTAATCTATTTCTTTCGGAAGTGGCATCTGAATAATTATGCCATTAACTGATTTATCCGAATTTAACTCTTTTATTAATCCAACTAACTCTTTTTCTGAAGTATCTGCAGCTAATTTGTGGAGTTGATAATTTATGCCCAAATCTTTAGCGGCTCTTTCCTGTGATTTTACATAAACATCGGCTGCGGCATCCTCACCAACCATAACACTTGCTAATACCGGCTTAACAGAGAGAGACTGGACTACTTGCTTTATCTCTTGCTTAATCTTTTCCGCTAAAGGTTTACCCTCTAATAATTTCGCCAACTTTTTTCTCCGTCTCTTGCCTTATTATTTTAATCAATTTGTTTTTCTTATTTAGCTCTCCCCTAATAATCTTGGCCAGCTTCTTATCCCCTAGGATCTTTAAGTTTATCTCAATATTAAAAGATGCTGAAGCAAAACTCGCTTCAAAGAAAATCGCAGCTGCCGCCACATCCGTAATCAAATTTACATTGCCTTTTTTGATAAGCACCGGGCATAATTTGATTCCTTCAAAAGAGAGCCGAGCAACCATAAAAGGAATATTTAAGGCATCTCTCATATTCTTGCTTTTATAAGCGGTAACATCTAAATCCACTAAATTTAAAAACTCTTTTCTCAAAGGCTCTGATTTGCTTAAAACCTCTTTTAATTCTTTTTCATACTTTTCATATTTTAGTTTACCTAAAGTAAAATTAACCACCATACTTATTAATGCCGCCGCCATAGCGGCATTAAGCGCGCCAGCTGACCCGCCTCCCGGAGCAGGCAATTTCGCCGCTAAATCATCTAAATAAATTTTAATCGCTCGGTCTTTATACATTTTTATCAATAAGAAAAACTTCCATCCAATTCAAAAGCGTCTTTAATTAAATCAAACTTCGGCTCTAGAGAAGAACAATCCAAAGAGACCACGTCAAACCTTGCTTTCTTATCCAAAAACTTCTTCTGCTTAAGGAAACTAAGCGCAGCCTTAGCTATCTGCCTCTGCTTTACCTTAAAAACAGCTTCGCTGCCGCAACCGAACCTATCACTACTGCGCGTTTTTACTTCTACAAAACAAATTGCCTCTTTATCTTTGGCAATAATATCTATCTCGCCTAACTTTGTTTTATAATTACGGTATAATATTTTATATCCGCTGTTTTTCAAAAAATCCGCGGCCAGTTCCTCGCCCTTATTCCCTAAAGATACTCTCTCCTTAGACACCTGCAAAGCTCTTTCTGTGTATCCGGGACGGCCCGATTTTTTTTAAGATATCCCGATGCTCTCTTGTGGGATAACCCTTATGCCGGGCAAATCCGTATTCGGGATAAAGCTTATCATATTTTAGCATTATCCGGTCACGGGTAACCTTAGCCAAGATTGAAGCGGCGGCGATGCTTTTGGATTTAGTGTCACCCTTGATAATAGACCTATAGGGCAAAACCAAATCTAAACTCATATTTCCATCCACGATTAC
>JBAZGV010000088.1:0-4484 GCA_041652675.1 Candidatus Omnitrophota bacterium | reverse complement strand
TTTAGTGGATAAGCCCAAAGAGGCAGTAGGGGTAGTGAAGAAATTCTATGAAAAAGCCTAAGGTTTGTATTTTAAGGACAGCCGGGACAAATTGCGATAAAGAGACAGCTTTTGCTTTTTCTCTTGCCGGGGGAAGTGCCGGGTTGGTACATATCAATAAGTTGGTTAGCGCTAAGGCCAGCCTTTCGGATTATCATATCCTGGCTCTGCCCGGAGGTTTCAGCTACGGCGATGATATTGCTTCCGGGAAGATCTTTGCCAATGAATTAAAATATAAACTGGCCGGAGATTTAAAGCAGTTTATTCGGGACGGTAAATTAATTATTGGTATATGTAATGGTTTTCAGATACTGGTTAAGAGTGGTTTATTGCCGGGCAATGACGCATTATTGCAAGAAGCGAGCCTGATTATCAATGATTCCGGTAAGTTTGAAGATCGCTGGTCGCATTTACGCGTAGCGAAAAATAAATGTGTATGGGCGAAAAATTTGCCCGAGATTATTTATCTGCCTGTCGCCCATGGCGAAGGTAAATTTATCCTGGAAGACAAGAAAATACTTAAGCGTTTAAAAGATAATCGCCAAGTTGTTTTTCAATATTCTAATGCTTACGGTAAATCGAGCGGTTATCCGGATAATCCCAACGGAGCATTGGAGGATATCGCCGGGATTTGCGATAAAACAGGAAGGATCCTGGGTCTTATGCCTCATCCGGAGAGAAATATCGGTTTACGTCAGCACCCCGGCTGGAAGAAGAATGAAGCCGGAATAGGTTTACAGATTTTTAAGAACGGTGTTGATTATATTAAAAAACATCTCTGAGAAAGGATAATATGAGCGGTATATTTGGAGTAGTCTCGAAGAATAACTGTAATAATGATTTGTATTATGGGACAGATTACCACTCGCATCTGGGTACCCAATTTGCCGGCCTGGCTGTATTTGGTAAAGATATTCAGCGTAAAATTCATGATATCCGCGGTTCTCAATTTAAAGCCAAGTTCTATGAAGATTATCAAAAGATGCCAGGGAGAATGGGAATAGGCGTTATTAGCTCCAAAGACGAACAGCCGATTACGATGAGTTCTAAATTTGGCCCTTTCGCGATTGTAACTAATGGGTTTATCGATAATTCCGATAAGCTTACTAAGAAAATTTATAAACAAGGAAGATCATTCAGTGAAATAGCTGATGGGAAAATAAATTTTACCGAATTAACGGCTAAATTAATTATCAGCGGAAAGAATATTGTTCAGGGTATTGAAGGAATGCAAGCTCAGATTCAAGGCGCATGCTCGCTATTGATTTTGAATAAAGACGGCATTTATGCTGCCCGGGATAAGTTTGGCTGCACGCCGCTAGTGATTGGGAGGAGAGGAAATGATTGGGCAGTCACTACTGAGACCTCAGCATTTTTAAATCTCGGCTATAAGATTGTAAAATTTCTTGAGCCCGGGGAGATAGTCTTAATCGGGAAAACTGGTTTAGAGACAAAAAAGAAAGGGCTGAAGAACAATAAGATTTGTTCATTTCTCTGGGTATATACCGGATTTCCAGCTTCAAAATATGACGATATTAACGTAGAGATGTCTAGAGAAAGATGTGGCGCAAATTTGGCTAAAGAAGATGATGTCACTGCTGATATGGTAGCAGGGATACCGGATTCAGGGACTGCCCACGCAATCGGGTATAGTATGGAATCGGGAATACCTTTGCGCAGGCCTTTGGTAAAATACACCCCTGGTTTTGACCGCAGCTATACTCCGGCAACACAGGAGAAACGCGATTTAATCGCCAAGATGAAATTGATACCTATCCCTGAGATTATTAAAGGCAAGAGTATTGTCTTTTGCGATGATTCTATTGTGCGCGGAACTCAGCTTAAAAATTATACGATTAAAAAATTACGCGAACATGGAGTAAAAAAAATCCATATGAGGATAGCTTGCCCTCCGCTGATGTTTCCTTGTAAGTTTAATTGCTCAACTCGTACAACCGGAGAGCTGGCAGCGCGTAAGGCTGTTAAAGCCTTAACGGGGAAAGACGTGAAAAATGTGAGCAAATATATAAATGAGAATTCCAAAGAGCATAGAGCGATTGTAGGGTGGATCAGGAAAGACATTGGCGTAACTACATTAAAATATCAGAGATTAAAAGATATGATTGCCGCGATAGGGATGCCTAAGAACAAGCTTTGCCTCTATTGTTGGATAGGGAGGGGTTCATGAGAGAGCTTGATTATAAAAAATCGGGCGTGGATATCAAATCTGCCTCAATTTTTAAAGCAAAATTAAAGCCGATAGTGAGAAAATCTTTTCGTCCGGAAGTATTGAAGGATATCGGCGGATTCGGGAGTTTTTTCAGGTTAGATAAAAATAAATATAAGGATCCGGTCCTGGTCTCTTCCAGCGATGGCGTGGGGACAAAGTTAAAGATTGCCCAGTTAGCTAATAAACACGATACTATCGGTATTGACGCGGTAGCGATGAATGTAAACGACATACTCTGTACCGGAGCCGAGCCGCTTTTTTTCTTAGATTATATTGCTTTTAGCAAAGTCAAAGAGACGGTTTTAATAGATGTGGTAAAGGGGATAAATCAGGGATGCATTGAATCAGGGGCTTCACTCATCGGCGGAGAGACCGCGCAGATGCCCGGGATGTATAAGGAAGGGGAATATGACATCGCCGGATTTTGCGTGGGTATAGCCGAGCGTAAGGATATTATTGATGGAAGCCGGATAAAGCGGGGGGATTTGGTAATAGGTTTAGAGTCTAACGGAATTCATTCAAATGGATATTCTCTGGTAAGGAAAGCATTATCAGGGAATGAATTAAAACGCATTGCTAATGAATTGCTTAAGCCTACGCGTATTTATGTTAAGCCGGTTTTAAGTTTATTGCCGGATAATAATATTAGAGGAATCGCGCATATAACCGGCGGCGCGTTTTATGATAAAATCAGCCGTATTCTTCCGGATAATGTTGATGTTATGATAAATAAGCATGCTTGGGTAATTCCCCGGATCTTTCGTTTAATCCAGAATAAGGGGAATATTGATGACCGGGAGATGTATCACACGTTGAATATGGGGATAGGCATGGTTTTAATAGTTGAGCCTGCTTCAGCGAAAAAGATAATCGCTAAACTCGCAGGTTCTGGTTTAAAATCATGGGTTATTGGTGAAGTTAAAAAGGGGAAGAAAACTGTTCAAATACTTGGAGGTGGAAAATGAGTATTTTAGGATTGGTGATTACATTAACTATAGTTATTTTCTTTTTTGGGATCAGGATAGTGCGGCCTACGCATCGAGGGTTGGTTGAAAGATTAGGTAAGTACAATCGTTTTGCAAATCCGGGTTTTAACTGGGTTTTTCCAATGATTGAAAATCTTTATCAGGTCAATGTAACCGAGCAGATGGTTGACGCCGAGCCACAGGAGATTATTACTAATGACAATTTGAATGCTAAAGTCGACGCGCAGGTCTATTTTAAAGTAAAGCAAGATGAGGCTGACGTTAAGAATTGCCAATATAGCGTGAATAATTATCAGTGGCAGATAGTGAATCTAGCGCGCACGACTTTAAGAAATATAATTGGTACGCTTACTTTGAAATCTGCGAATAGCGAAAGAGGGAAGATTAATGCCGAGTTGCATAAAACTCTTTGCGAGGAGACTGCTAGTTGGGGCTTGGAGATCGTTAGGACAGAGCTTAAAGAGATTGATCCGCCTAAGGATGTTCAGGAGACGATGAACAAGGTAGTTAAGGCGGAGAATGAAAAAATTTCCGCGATTGATTATGCCACGGCTACGGAAACCGTAGCTGACGGACAAAAGAGAGCGGAGATTAAGAAGGCTGAAGGTATAAAGCAGGCACGCATATTAGAGGCTGAAGGTGAAGCGGCAGCGATAAAACTGGTTAATGAAGCAGCAGAGCATTATTTTGTCGGGAACGCGCAGGTTTTGCGTAAACTCGAGGCGGTTGAGAGGTCATTAGTCAATAATGCTAAAATTGTTATTCCCGCGAATACAGAGTTAGTAAATGTAATCGGTGAAATGGCAGGTTTTCTTCCTATTAAAACTAAAGAAGATAAGCCAGCGAAATAATTTATAGGGACTGTCCCCGTAGGGGACTGTCCCTCAGGCTTTTGGTTTTTGTTCTTTCTAATGAATCTGCCGGATTTCTCGCTCAGTCGGTTAGTCAGCTTTTGCGTTTTCGCTTCCGGCGCTGAAGATTTTCGCCGAGTGCTTCGGTTTACGGCTCGTTTCGGCCGACCATACAAGGCGTCGGCCTCCATTCGCCGTAATTTCTCGCACTCTTTTGCCGAAAATCTTCTAATGCGCCTCCAGCAAAAACGCAAAAGCTTAGAATGCTGTTTATTTTTTGGCTAAAAGCCCCATTCGCTCGAAATTACGCCAGATTCATTAAAGGATATAGCAGAAGTAAGGATAATTAAGTAATGTGTCCCCGGAAATTCTAAGTAA
>JBAZGV010000087.1:0-4568 GCA_041652675.1 Candidatus Omnitrophota bacterium | reverse complement strand
GGTTGGCCGTTTGCGTTTTTCAGGAATTGGCGGTGGGCACGATGAACGCGAACAGACTTTGAACGCTTTATTAGTTGAGATGGACGGATTTGACACGCAGCAGGGTTTAATTCTTATAGCCGCGACCAATCGACCGGACACCCTTGACCCGGCATTGCTCCGTCCGGGAAGGTTTGACCGCACCATTATCGTCAATCTTCCGGATATAAAAGGAAGGGAAGAAATCTTAAAGGTGCATACGCGGACAATTAAACTTGCCCCTTCGGTAAACTTAAAATCCGTTGCTTCACAAACTCCAGGATTCTCCGGAGCTGATTTAGCGAATCTTTGTAATGAGGCAGCGCTTCTGGCGGCAAGAAACAGCAAAGAGGAAGTTGAAGAGATTGATTTTGATAAATCCGTAGAGAGAGTGTTGATGGGCCCGGAGAAAAAGAGCCATATCATCTCCAAGAAAGAAAAGGAGATTACCTCTCTGCATGAGTCAGGGCATGCTCTTTTGTCTTTACTCCTTCCGGAGGTAAACCCCTTAAAGAAAGTTTCTATAATTCCCCGAGGATTAGCCGGAGGCTACACTTTTACGCCTCCATTAGAGGATAGGCATTACTGGACCAAGAAAGAACTCTCCGCTGAAATCTCGATGATGTTAGGCGGGAGGGCGTCTGAAGAAATTAATTTGAAAGAAGTAACTACCGGCGCGCAGAATGACCTTGAGTTAGCTACGGGTATGGCCCGGCGCATGGTTACTCAATTCGGCATGTCTGAAAAATTAGGCAATATTACCTTAGGCCGCAGGGAAGGTTTAGTATTTTTAGGAAGGGATATATCAGAAGAGCGAAATTACAGCGAGTCAACAGCGCAATTGATTGATGAAGAAGTGAGAAAGATCGTAGACGATGCTTACATAAAAGCTAAGAAACTTTTAGAAGAAAATGTCGATAAATTAAAAACTTTGTCTAACGCGCTTCTTGAAAAAGAAGTTTTAGATGGAGAGGTGGTTAAGGCAATGTTGGGGATAGAAAAAAAAGACATTTCCTAAAGAACTATGCGTATTTTAAGTATATCCGGACAGAAAGATTTAAAAAATTTAATGCAAGATATCAATGTTGATCCCTACGGTATAAGGATTATGCTCCCTAAAGCTCAAGCCCGTCTCGTAGAGATAAATTCTTTAAGCAGTATCTCGGCAAATATCTTAAAACAGGAGATGCTTTCTTTAGGCGGAGATGTAGCTCTTGCGCGCGACATCCTTACCGGAAAAGTTAAGAAAACTGATTGCTTGATTATGGGGAATCTCTCCCAATTGCTCCGTTTAAGTGATAAGTTAAATATGCAGCCCTTTGGCTTAGCTAAGGTCGCCGACGATTTAAGGTTAACCCTGAAAAACTACCAAAGAGAAAATTTTCAACTCAAGGCAGGGAAATATAAACTTAACCTGGGAAAACGTACGCTTATTATGGGAATTGTTAATATAACTCCCGATTCTTTTAGCGGTGACGGGATATCGCATTTAAATTTAAGTAAAATGGTAGAATATGCCATGGGCCTAATTAAAGATGGAGCTGATATTATCGATATAGGAGGTGAATCTTCGCGCCCGGGAGCTAAAAAAGTATCTTTAAAAGAAGAAGTTTCAAGAGTTATTCCGGCAATAAAAGCTTTGGCTCATAAAATCAATGTTCCCATTTCAATAGATACCTATAAACCTGAAGTCGCGAGAATAGCTTTGGATAATGGCGCGAACATTGTTAATGATATAACAGGCTTAAGAGGTGCAAAAATGGCAAAGACAGTCAGCCATTATAAAGCCGCGGTTGTAATTATGCATATGTTAGGCAACCCGCGCTCTATGCAAAATAACCCCAAGTATAATTCCATTATTTATGATATCAGCACGTATTTAAAATTAGCCATAGAAAAAGCACAGGGTTCAGGAGTAAATAAGGATAGTATTATTATTGATCCCGGGATCGGTTTCGGAAAAACATTAGGACATAACCTCGAGATATTGAGAAGGCTGAAAGAATTCAAATCTTTTGGCATGCCTATCTTAGTAGGGGTATCCAGAAAATCTTTCATCGGGGAAATATTAAATGCCAAATCTAAAGATAGATTATCAGGTACGATTGCATCATGCGTAAGCGCATGCGCGAACGGAGCAAATATTGTAAGAGTACATGATGTCAAAGCGGTAAAAAAAGCGCTTAAAGTAGCGGATAGGATAAAAATATGAATTCATCGTTTTTATTAATTTACTGGAAGGCTATTTTTGAGATAGCTATACTCTGGTTTATAATTTATCATGTAATCCTTTTTTTCGAGGGAACGCGCGCGATACAACTCGTGCGCGGGATAGCGATTATTATGGTTGCCTTTTTTGTTTTTCAAAGGCTCGGGTTTGACAGGCTGGATTGGTTATTTAAAAGTTTCTTTGCTACATCCGTTATCGCGGTTTTAATTATATTCCACCCCGAGATAAGATCCGGGCTTGCTAAGTTAGGGCAAAGGCATATTTTCACGACACAGCTTCGCGAGGAAGAACTTGAGATTATGTTAAAAGAAATAGGAAAAGCGATTGAGAGCCTCTCGCAGGATAAATTTGGGGCTTTAATCGCCATAGAAAAGAATGACCCGCTTAATGCTTTTGCTGAAAATGGAGTAGCGATTGATTCAAAGATTTCATCAGAATTAATCCAGGCGATATTTACCCCGAACAATCCTTTACATGACGGGGGAATGATTATGCAGAGCGGCAGGATTTCCAGCGCGGGTTGTTTTTTCCCTCTGGCGCAAAACCAGGATTTGAACCGGATTTTCGGTACAAGGCATCGCGCGGCAATAGGGCTAAGCGAGGAAACAGACGCGCTTATTATTATAGTCTCTGAAGAAAGAAGCGATATCTCTTTGGTTTATCGCGGGAAATTATACAAAGATCTGGGCCAAGTGGACTTGATCTTAAAAGTTAAAGAAATCTTTAAAATTAAGGAATAGGAATGGCTAAAATAAAAATTAATCTCATACACAGAATTAAACATTTATTTTTACATCATCCATGGTTAAAAATTATATCCCTGATTTTAGCAATAATTTCATGGCTTTATATAAAATACGAGATGCTGGCAGGATAGAAATATGCGGCTGGGAGTAAATATAGACCATATCGCTACTTTGAGAGAGGCGAGGGGAGAATCTACCCCTGCCCCTGCTTTTGCGGCTTTGATTGCCGAAGATAGCGGCGCGGAATCAATCGTAGCGCATTTAAGAGAGGACCGCAGGCATATAAAAGATGATGACCTGTATATTTTAAAAGGAATCTTGCGCTCAAGATTGAATTTAGAAATGTCAATTGCGCCAGAAATAGTCAATATTGCTTGCAGGGTCAAGCCTGACCAGGCAACCTTAGTACCGGAAAAACGCCAAGAGTTAACCACTGAAGGTGGATTAGACGTTACCGGCAATCTGGTTAAGATTACAAAAATAATATCTGGCTTAGAAAAGTCCGGAATTGATGTAAGTTTATTTATAGATCCAGTAAAATCCCAGATAAAATCGGCAAAACAGGCAGGCGCTAAAATGATTGAACTGCATACCGGTTCTTATGCTAACGCGGCAAATAAAAAACAGGAGAATAAGTATTTAAAAGAATTAGAGGCGGCGGTAATTTTTGCCAATTCTCTGGATCTAAGAGTTTTTGCCGGGCATGGTTTAAATTATAACAATGTCTCTAAAGTTGCTGAAATACGGGGTATAGAAGAATTAAATATCGGGCATTCAATTATCTCTAGGGCTGTATTTACCGGTTTAGGAAAAGCTGTCCGAGAAATGAAGGAGTTAATTGGATAAGATGATTTTAGGGACCGGAGTTGATATAACTGAAGTAAACCGCCTCAAAAAAGCAGTAGAAAAATGGGGAAAAGCTTTTTTAGATAGGGTTTTTACCGAAGAAGAATTAGTTAATGCTAAGACTCGCGGAAGCCTCTACCAGCATCTTGCGGGAAGATTTGCCGCCAAAGAAGCAGTATTTAAGGCATTAGGAGACGTGGATCTAAGTTGGAAAGATGTTCAGATATTAAATGATAAAGAAGGCAAACCTTCATGCGAGATCTTAAACTCAAGAGGTAAGGACGCGGATGTAATTGTTTCCATATCCCATGTAAAAAATTATGCGGTTGCCAACGCGATTGTTACGAAGAAAAGTTAAAAGCAATAAAGGCGACTTTGGCCGCATTTTTATTTTAGCCGGATCTTCCGGTTTCTCAGGGGCAGCTGTTCTTTGTAGTTTAGGGGCGATTCGAAGCGGCGCGGGTTTAGTGACGCTGGGAATCCCTAAAGGAATAAATTCTTCGATTATCAAGATTAAGCCGTTAGAAGTAATGACTCTGCCTTTGCCGGAAACCTCTAGCGGGTCAGTAAGTTTAAAAGCGTTTGGGGAAATTAAAAAATTCTCAAAAAAAGTTGGCCTGATTATTATCGGGCCCGGGTTAACTCAAGACAAATCCACGCAAAGTTTAATACGCAAATTGACGGCGGAAATAAACAAGCCTTTGATAATTGACGCTGACGGGCTTAAT
>JBAZGV010000086.1:0-4581 GCA_041652675.1 Candidatus Omnitrophota bacterium | reverse complement strand
CCGGCCTTAATAGCGCTCGATCAAGAAAAGACTCCGGCGCGTTAGTTGCGCCAATTATGACGATATTATGATCTTTATCTTTTAATCCGTCCATCTCTACCAGAAGCTGATTTAATGTGGAATTAGCTTCTCTCTGTCCGCCGAAACCTCCTGCTGAACGCTGTGAGCCTACGGCATCAAGTTCGTCTATAAAGATAATGCAACCGCCTTCAATATAAGCTAGCTGTTGTGCTTGTTTAAAAAGTTTACGAATGCGGCTTGCACCTACACCTACGAACATTTCAATAAATTCCGAACCGGACATGGCTATAAAAGGAAGATTTGCTTCAGTGGCAATGGCTTTGGCAAGATAAGTTTTACCGCAGCCCGGAGGCCCCATCATTAATATGCCTTTTAAGATTTTTCCTCCGATACGCTGAAGGTGGGCGCGGTCAGTTACTAAGCGCACTACTTCCATGGCTTCTTCTTTGGCTTCATCCATGCCAATAACATCATCCCAGCCTATACGGATATCTTCTCCCTTAACTGCTTTTTTACCCATTTTGGTAAAACTGGTATATCCGCCGCGCATAGTCCATAACATCGCGACAATACTTAAGGGGAGGCTGATGATCTGTAAGACTAAGAAAATATAGAAGAAAAGACCGTATTGGGCAAGGGCGGATTTTTTAAAATACGATTCTGAAGTATTCCAGGCGGTGATAGCGGATAGTAAGAAAAAGATAAAAGAGATTCCGATAATAATTAATAAAGCTATTGAAACAACCGCTATCCAGTGTAATCTTAAAAATACTTTAATTTTTCGTAAGTTCATTTTTCACCTCAAGAGATAAAGTTATCACAACTTTTACTTTATGTCAAACTATTATAATAAACTCCGCTGATTTTATTAATTATTAATCTGAAAGTATTTATTCCTTGACTGAATGAATCTAGTGGCTATAATATATTTCCTGTATCAATAGGTAATCACAATTAAGGGAAATAGGATAAGTCATTCTGAAGGAGCCGCGAAGTGGCGACTGAAGAATCTTTAATCTAAAGATAGATTCTTCGCCTTCGGCTCAGAATGACAGTAATGGGAGACTAAAATGGCAAAGATTAAGAAGGTATTCGCCCGTGAGATACTTGATTCCCGTGGAAATCCAACAATAGAAGTTGATGTAGTATTAGATAATGATATTTTAGGCAGGGCAGCAGTCCCTTCAGGGGCTTCTACTGGAGATAATGAGGCTTTGGAATTAAGAGACGGCGATAAAAAGAGGTATTTAGGTAAAGGTGTATTGAAAGCGGTTAATAATGTCAATACTATAATTGCGCCAAAGATAGAGGGGATGTTTCCTGATTTTAATAAGATAGATGCGCTTATGATAGAAGCAGATGGTACGGAGAATAAAGCTAATTTTGGCGCTAATGCAATTTTGGGTGTATCTATGGCAGTTGCTAAGTCCGCGGCGATCTTTAATAAAGAACCATTATATAGATTCTTGGGTGGTGAAAAGGCTCAAATTTTACCTGTGCCTTTAATGAATATTTTAAACGGTGGTTTACATGCAGACAATAATTTGGATATTCAGGAGTTTATGATTATGCCTGTTGGCGCGCCAACTTTTCACGAAGCTTTACGCATGGCTACCGAAGTTTTCCATAATTTAAAGTCTTTGCTTAAATCTAAAAGACTTTCTACTTCTGTCGGAGATGAGGGTGGATTTGCTCCTAATTTAACCTCTAATCAAGAGGCCCTGGACTTAATTATTCAAGCAATTGATAAAGCCGGATATAAGCCGGGTAAAGACCTTTCTTTAGCTTTGGATTGCGCGGCAAGTTCTTTCTGTAAGGATGGCAAGTATCGGTTTGATGGCGCTGAAAAAAATTCCGCAGGCTTGATCCAGATTTATGAGGGCTGGTTAAGTAAGTATCCGGTTCTTTCGATTGAAGATGGGCTTTCCGAGCATGATTGGCCGGGATGGCAGGAGATGACTAAGAGCTTGGGTAGCAAAGTGCAGTTAGTCGGGGATGATATATTCGTGACTAATCCCAAGATATTCAAGAAGGGGATCGCGGAAAAAATTGGTAATGCTATACTGATAAAAGTTAACCAGATCGGCACGCTCTCCGAGACAATAGAGGCAATAGAGATTGCCAAGAAGAATAAATATAAGGCAATTATCTCTCATCGTTCCGGTGAGACCGAGGATACCACCATTGCTCATCTGGCAGTAGCTTGCGGGTGCGGCCAGATTAAGACTGGGTCGCTTTCGCGTACTGACAGGGTCTGTAAATATAACGAGCTTTTGAGGATAGAAGAAGAATTAGGGCCAAAGGCAGTTTATGCTGGTGTTTCTCTAAACAGATAGATTATGTTCGGTACGTTAAAAAAAGCGTTCTGGTCTTTTGGGGTTGCGGCTTTTATCCTAGTATTGTTTATTCCGGGATTTGCCAAAATGCAGGGGTTGAGAGGTAAGAATGTTGATTTGGAAGATAAAATCAGGCGTTTGAATATAGAGAATGCTTTATTGCAGCAGGAGTTAAGAAGGATAGAAAACGACCCGGTTTATCAAGAGAGGATTGCCCGAGAAAAGATGGGGGTAGTTAGAAAAGGGGAGATTCCGATTAAGATAATTTCGGAGAAGAATAAACGATAATTATTTAGTTTGCTAATATAGAAATTGTGTTATAATGTTTTCGTTATTTGACAATATTCGCGGGGTGGAGCAGCCTGGTAGCTCGCAAGGCTCAATGGACAATTTCTATTGTCTAATGGGCTCTTCAGCCGGTAACGGTTGAAGGATAACCTGTCAAATTCGGTGAAGCCTTAATTTGCAAAGGTAATACCGAGCCAAACCCGTTAAGATTCTTAACGGGGAGGTGTAGAGACTAAACGGCAGGGGCCCTTTTAATTAAGGGTCAAGATATAGTCCAGACTACGAACTTTGACGTAAAGTCAGAGGCAGCGCAAGCTGAAGTAGCAAGCATAACCTTGAGGTCCTGAGTTCAAATCTCAGCCCCGCAATTAATGAGAAACCCGCCAGAATCATCTGGCGGGTTTTTTCTTGAAAAAACCAATAGGTTATGATAGCCTAAGACCCTATGAACAAACCTTATGAATTTAGCGATAATTCCGGTAGTTTTATATTTCCTTCGGCTGATAAGATAAAAACCCTTTATTTGCCGCTTTGCAATAAGGCGCTAATGTCTTCTCTGTCTCCTGATTTGCATGGAGATATAAAAAGTGGGCAGGATTCTTTTCTTATGCCGCCTGCCTCCCGCATTGATTTATCTGAATCAAAAGCCTCGCGAAATTTCTGGATATATTTAGATGAAAATAAGATTTGGCCAATAACTAAAACTAGTGATAGCGATTTTGATCTGGAGGCCGGATTGCTCTGGCAAAAAGCCAGTAGAAAGAATAAAAAGCTTGGGTTAAAAGCAGAGATCCTTTCTTTTATTCCATCGACAGGTGAGCCAGTTGAGATAATGCAGGTTAAAATTACTAATCTAACCGGCAAAAAAGTCCGATTCGTTCCTACCGCAGCTATTCCTATTTATGCCCGTGGCGCGAATAATATTCGTGATCATCGACATGTAACTTCTTTGCTGCAGCGGGTTATTCTGAATGAGTATGGCGTAATTTCAAAACCCACGCTCTTATTTGATGAGTCAGGGCATAAGCCGAACAAGAATTATTATTTTGTTTTAGGTTGGGATGAGAAGGGTAGCGCGCCGCAGTATCTTTACCCGACGCAAGAGGTCTTTTGCGGTGAAGCGGGAGATTTAGAATCTCCGTTGAGTGTGTTGAATAATATACTGCCGGATAAAAGAAGCATACAGGGTAGAGAGGCGATGGGAGGTTTGCGTTTTTCTCAAGCAATATTAGCTCCTAATAAATCATATACCTATACAGTAGTAATGGGTATCGCGCAGCGGCTTCAGGATATAAATAGCATAGTTGGTAAATTTAAATCTCAAAAACAAGTTGGCCTGTTTTTAAATAAAACTAAAAACTACTGGGTTGAGAAAGCGAATAAAATCGGTATTAAGTCCGGTGATAGTGATTTTGATAATTGGTTTAAGTGGGTAGCTATCCAGCCGGCTTTAAGAAAAATATTCGGTTGTTCGTTTTTGCCGGATTTTGATTATGGTAAAGGTGGCCGCGGTTGGCGCGACCTCTGGCAGGATTGTTTAGGGTTAATTTTAAGCGAGCCTGATGAAGCGCGTAAAATTTTAATTAATAATTTTTCAGGTATTCGTATCGATGGTTCTAACGCGACTGTTATAGGGAAGAGGCAGGGAGAATTTATTGCTGACCGTAATAACATCGCGAGAGTCTGGATGGACCATGGTATCTGGCCGCTTTTAGCTTTGGATTTATATATTAATGAGACCGGTGATTTTAATATTCTCTTTGAAAAGACGGGTTATTTTTGCGACCAGCACATCTGGAGGTCGAGGAAGATCAATGCTGACTGGAATGACAATTTCGGCAATAAACTTAAAATCTCTTCCGGGAAAATTTATCGAGGGACAATCTTTGAACACCTTTTGATTCAGAATTTAACCCAATTTTTCAATGTTGGATCG
>JBAZGV010000085.1:0-4603 GCA_041652675.1 Candidatus Omnitrophota bacterium | reverse complement strand
TCAGTAGTGTAGCTTACAGGCGAAGAGGCTTCATTGGAATTTCTTAAAGCCACAAGAGAAGAGCCAAAAGAAATATTTTTATCAGCGAGGATTTTAATAGTCTGGGCATAATAACTTAATTCATCAACTTTCCATTGTAACTGTTCTTGAACGCGCTGCGCATCTTTGCGTAATCTCTCGCGCTCATTATAAACTCTCTGTAATGAATCTACGTCTTGAGCGTGTCTCTTTAATTGCCCGTTTTCCTGATCATAATCACTTTGGGCTTGCACTACCGCGCTATTGGTGATCTCTAAACGGCTACTGTCAGCATATCTGGGTGATTGCGTTAAATCATCTACTGTTGTATCGCCATATTTCCGCGTTGCTTTTAGTCTACTGGCATCATGAGCATGATTTGTTCGTACGGCATCCCAATAAACTGTTTCGGCGTTCTCCACCCGACCCCTTAAAGTAGCCACTGTTTCCTGTTTGTCTTGAAGCGCCTGCCTTGCAGCTCGCAGTTTGGTATTAATTTCATCAACCCGGGCCTGTGCAGTATTTACGGAATCTTTGGCTACAGTTAATTCTACTCCCAACCCCTCTAATTCTTCAGCGACTAAGCTGCCTTCTTGAGTAAAGTTGCTTGCGCTAGGATTCTTTTCTAAAAAATGCCCAAGGCGGATTAAAGCTCTCACATAGCGCAACTGAGCCTTTTCGCGGATAACATAAGGGGCGACTGCGGGGCTAAGCATCACTTTATATATTTCAGGGCTAAACACATCGCCATTTTCTTCAAGGAGCTGGCGGACTACTTCCAGATAAAATTCATCTTGCGCCAAAAGCCAATCCCAGGTTTCAAGCTCATTGCTTTGCATACGGTAATAGGCGTCATCCATAGCATAGAAATGCGAGAAGCGCGGACTGGCAAATCGGGAAGAAAAAACGCCTTGCAGCATCTGCTCGGAGCCATTAGGCCTAAACACCGCCCCTTCCCAGTCTATAACTGAAACTGTCCCGTCAACATTCACAAAAATATTCTGCGGTTTTAAGTCGCGGTGGACAATGCCAATCCTATGCATTAGCGCGACTGTTTCTGCTAAAGATTGGAACCATTGTGCTATTTTTCTTGCCCTATCTTCCGCGGGGATTTGAGCTAATAGAGCGTCGGCGTTTTGATATTCCTCTTGGGAAAGCTCCATGGCCGCCTTAGTATCATAATGAAGAGATAATCTTCCTAATACGGACGCAAGTGAAGCGCTGGATTCCGGATCTATTTTGCGGGAAAAAGTAAAAAGCCCGATTTTCTTGATTAAAAAGAAATGCTCAATTGTCTTTACCACATCCCTGATATTGCCGGCTTCCCAATCTTTGTTTAATTTATCTACGGCATAACTATGCCCTAATAATTCCAGATAGCCTTGTGGGTCATTACAGACAACGCCTTTTAACATTGTTCCCAGCTGCCGCTTGCGCGCTTCGTTTCTTTCGCTCGCCAAAATCATCTTGATTGCTTCAGTGATCCTCCATTCAATAATCCAAGTTAAGAGCGCTTGCGAATAATCATTAAACTTAAGAAATTTTATTACCGATTGGCCCGGCGCTTGCCTGCCATATAACCTCTGGTCAAGGCTCCCCGCCTTGCTAAATTTTACATCGAAAGCCAAAATCCTGCGTTTGCTACGCGAAGCTTCATTTATATCAACTGGGGCTTGAGTAAGCTTAATTTTGCCTTTTTGTTCATAACTAAGAAAACTATTAGCGGCCGCTAGGAATTCCTGCGCAATTTGCGCAGAGGAAAGAACGCTGGCGTTAGATACAGGATTAGGAAATGCGCGGAGCCGTTCAAGTAAGGAACCCGGGCCTACTGGCGAACTCGCCCCTGAAGTGGGACCTAATACCTGGCCTGCCGCCTCGAGTTTTTCTTGACTCGCCGGCGAAGATGCCTCACTGGGCTGGGGCATCGCTCCAAGATCTGCATCGCCTGCGCCTAGATGATCTCTATTCCCTCCTATTACAGAGACTGATATATCTTTCCCGGGGTTAAAAAACCTCGAATCAACGCGTTCTCCTCTGTCGCGCTTAATTATAATCGGTGAGCTTACCCCTCTTGCGCCTGCTGATTGCCCAAAAGCATCAAGCATAATACCGCCGCTAAAATAGCTGCGGATAACCTGGCCATAAACAGAGGACACCTGCTCTTTTACGTTATATTCTCCGTCCTTAAATGATTTTTGATAGTCTTTAAAATAAGTATCTTTGCTCCACCCTGTTTTCGAAGTTAATCCGCGCAGATTTTTGGTATTGATTATCGAAGAATATAACCCGCTCCTGCCTTTATACTTTTGCTTAAACCACTGCGCCATAATCAGGGAATAATAAACCTGGCGCAAAGGAGCGTACTTTCTGGAGTTATTTATCTCCTTAGTGAGTTTGGGGATAATAAGCTCTCTAATCAGTTGGCTCGAGTATTCATTAAGCGCTTTCAGGCGTGGGTCATCAAAATTGTAGGGGACATTTAAATGCCCCCTACCGCCCTTGAGATAATCCTGCTCCAGCATTACTTTCAAAGTAGCTTTATAGATATAGGCATTATCCGCGGTTTCGCTGATAATGATTTCACCGGGCACAATCCAGGGGCGGGTAAGTGTAGGGATAGTTACGTTGCTGTCTCCGAATAGCGTTCCGGCTTTTTTATAAAGCAACTCCCAGTATTTTTTCCCTTCAGGGGCCTCGGGAGAAGTGGCCAGGGCAGTCTCTTTTTTAAGCTGTAAGTCTGCCTCAAGCAAAATTTTACCCACGTCGGTTTGAGCGAGAGAATTATCTATTACGTTATCCGGAGAATCCGGCCTTAAATTCACCCAGAAAGTATCATTAGGCAGGCTCACTCCCACGAGAAAATAATCCAATAAATCTTTGGTGGTTTTTTCCAATTCCCGGGATTGGGGTTTATGTAAATCGCCTTTATCCAACAAAAGTTTAAAATTATTTTTAATGGAATCATAAGCGAGGTAGCGCAAGTGCAGCGGGCGAAATCTATCTTGAATAAAAGAACTGCGCATCCGCGCCACATAACCGGATATATCCAACTGCGGCACAATCTGGGCAAAACCTGATTGCTGGAAAAGCAAGCAGAAGCACAATAAAAACGAAACAAATTTTATTATACGTTTTTTCACTATCATAATTTCCGGACCCATTAAAAAATTATTTTGTCATCACGTGACGCGAAGACAATCTATCAGCCGTGTTAATATAAGTATATATAGTAAAAAGGGCTAAAACAACGCCATTAACGGATTATTAGAAAGCGTTTCCTACCTAATAATATCATCATCCAAAAACACTAAAATATTGAGTTTTTAAGAAGAATCAGAAGTTATAATACCCTGATAGTCATTAAGATATTGCTCTGTTAAAAAAGTACCCAGATTGGACATTCTTTCAGATTGGACATTCTTTTTATGCCCTTTTTATAAATTAAACTGTTATCCTAAACCGTTAAAAATAAATAACATCCAATACTTCAGGGCAACTACTTAACAAACTTTTGAGTAGAATGGACTAATAAGATTTTACTTGACAAAACCTCCAATTTAATCTATTATGTCATTTAGTTAAATTTAGGCAAATTACGTATTTTGGAAGATGCTAGTACTTGCAACTTAGGGACTTATATGATATACTTTAGTTGTAAATATAAGAACTTATATGATAAAGGTAAACTATCTGAAAAGATAGGGCACAAAGCTAAAGAGCCCTCCTTCAAAATAAAGTTATTTTGGAGAGGACAGTCAGCTGCCAAAAGAAGTTAATTAGCCTTGTTGCCCATTCTTAAAAAAGAGAGTGGGCTTATTTATTGTAGGGACGAAAAATGACAGAATTAAAAAATAAGGCAAGAATATTGGAGGTGGGTTTTCTAAGCTTAGCATTAATCACGATGCTCGGCCTGCGACCCGCCTTTTGCCTTCCCCAGATAGATAATATCGCGAGTGGCACAGTGACAGTATCTAATCCTGATTCTTCTACCTTAGAGATCAATGCTTCAGACAGGGCAATCATAAACTATCAGTCCTTTGATGTAGCCCAAAACGAATCAGTAGTAATTAAACTCCCCTCTATCAATAGCGCTATCCTAAACAGGGTCCTGGGCAACTCTGCCTCCCAGATCCTGGGCAGTGTTAGCTGTAACGGCATCTTTATCATCGTCAATGAACGGGGTATCTTCTTTGGCCCGAACGCGCATATAGATGTAGGCAGTTTAATCGCCTCTACCCGTGACATCTCTGATACGGATTTCTTAAGCTCTCAATATATCTTCTCCCGCCTCTCCAAAGACCAGATGGACGCGTTAATCTTAAACCAAGGCCAGATTAATATCCATAATGGTGGTTTTGGTATTATGATCGCCGGAGCTGTTGAGAACCAAGGCGTAATAACCGCCCGGGTAGGCACGATAGCCCTTACTGCCGGAGAAGCTGTGCATGTAAATATCGCCCTATCCGGAAAGATCTCTATAGCCATAGATAAGGCTCAAGCCAATACCGTGCTTGATGCCCAGGGCAATCCTATAACTGACCAGATTAAAAATAGCGGAACCCTCTCCTCTGATGGCGGTATAGTC
>JBAZGV010000084.1:0-4620 GCA_041652675.1 Candidatus Omnitrophota bacterium | reverse complement strand
AGCCGGTACCTTATTATAAAAAATGATTTGATCTAGAAACCCGGCTGCGGGAGAGCGAGAATTTTCACGAAGCGCAGTGAGCCCCGCTGGGGCGAACAAGCGGTGCCAAGAGAAACAAATGAAGGTAGACGCTAAAACATAGGGAGTTTATAATGTCATCATTACAAGGGGCTGCATTTTATATTTCAAAACTTCTGGGTAATGCGACCATAGACTATAAGATGCTTTCCGACGGGGATAAGATTGCCGTTGCTGTATCCGGCGGTAAAGATAGCCTTGCTCTTCTTAATATTCTCAATGAACGTAAAAAATTTGTTCCTATAAAATATGAGCTCTTGGCGGTGCATATTGATATGGGATATCCGCGCTCTTGCGCCGGAAGGTTGGAGCGGTATTTTAAGAAGCTGGGAGTTAGTTATCATATTGAAAAAATAGATATCTTGAAGAAAACCAAGAAGAAAGATATAAATTGTTTTTGGTGTTCTTGGAATAGAAGGAAGGCGCTCTTTGAAGTTTCAGACCGCTTAAAATGCACTAAGATTGCGCTTGGGCATCACAAAGACGATATAGTAGAAACTATTCTTTTGAATCTATTTTTCCAAGGTGAGATCTCCGCGATGTCCCCAAAACAAGAGTTATTTAAGGGGAAGATTACGCTTATTCGGCCCTTTGCCTATGTCGAAGAGCGGATGATTGAACGTTTTGTCCGGGAAGAGAAAATTTCTCACGAGAAATGTATATGCCCCCATTCTATCGCATCTAACCGTGCGCGAATGGGCCGGATAATCGGTAAACTGGAAAAAGTCTGCCCTGAAGTTAAAACCAATATATTCAGAAGCCTTAAAAGAATAAAAAAAGATTATTTGCTTTAAGCAAGGGCCAGTTAGTGTTATAATAAAGCCATGATTTGGATAATAGCTTTATTATTTTTGGTTTTATTCGCAATCACCATCGCCTTAGTATTTAAAATCTCATCTCAAGTAAATGAACGCCTTGGCCAGATGAGCCAAACCCTCCAGGAAGCCAACAAAATAATCTCTCAAAATTTGGGTAGTACTGCCAGCGTCTTTGGCAACGTCAAAGAACAGTTAGGCAGGCTAGAGGTGACTAATAAGCAAATAGTTGATATAAGCCGTGATATTTCAAGCCTGCAGGAACTTTTACGCGCCCCAAAATTCCGCGGAGCAATGGGAGAGGTTCTTCTAGAGAATTTACTTAGCCAGGTTTTGCCAAAGCAGCATTATGATACACAATATCGGTTTAAGAGCGGGGATGCGGTTGATGCGATAATCAGGCTCGGCGAGCGCATAGTCCCCGTGGATGCTAAATTCAGTTTAGAGAATTTTCAGAAGATGCTTGAGGCGCAGGATGAACAAACAAAAACAGTATTGCGCCGTAAATTTATCCAAGACGTAAAAAACCGCATTGATGAGGTTTCTTCTAAATATATTCTTCCTCAGGAGAACACCTATGATTTCGCGCTGATGTATATACCAGCGGAGAATGTATATTACGAAGTTATAATTAAAGAAGATATTTTTTCTTACAGTATGTCTAAAAAGGTGATTCCGGTTTCGCCCAATACTTTCTATGCTTATTTACAGGTAATCTGCCTCGGGTTAAAGGGCCTTAAAGTAGAAGAGAATGCTAAGAGTATTTTGAAATCTTTAAGCGCTTTAGGCATAGAAATAGATAAGTTTAAGGAAGAGTTTAATACTTTGGGCAGCCATATTACTAACGCTAACAGTAAATATTTGGATTCTCAAAAACGCTTGGACAAGGTTTCGGATAAATTAGTAAACATCCAGGATACTAAGCAGATCGAAGGTAAATAGGAGCATGATTTTTAATGTCAGGGTTTCTCCCAGGGCCAGCAGGAATCTGGTTAAAAAAGAAGCGGGTGGTTTTAAGGTTTATCTTACTAAACCCGCCTATGATGGGCAAGCTAATGAGCAGCTCGTGGAATTATTGGCCGGGCACCTTGATCTAAAGAAATATCAAGTTAGAATTATAAAAGGTTTGAAAGGGAGGGATAAAATTGTCGAAATTACCCCAGCAGGTTAACCTTATTATAGCTTTTAGCACCCGTAGGCATGGGAATATGTCGTTATATTATGGCAATACATCCGAGGCACTGGATAATCGTAGGAATTTTTTAAGCAGCTTAGGGATAGATTATAGGGATTTAGTCTGTGCGAGGCAGGCTCACGGCGGCAATATAAAATATGTAAGAGAAGAAGATAGGGGGAGCGGGGCAAACGCCTATGGCGGATCAATACCTGATGTTGACGGGTTTATTACGGATAAAAAGAATGTTCCCATCTCTGTTTCTACCGCGGATTGTTTATCAGTATTTATTTATGACCCTAAAACTCCCTCAATAGGAATGGTGCATTCCGGTTGGCGCAGCTCAAAAGAAAATATCGTATCAAAAGCGATAAAACTAATGCAGGAAAGATTCAATGCTGATCCCAAAAATTTTCATGCGGGTTTTGGTTCCAGCATAAGGGGATGTTGCTATGAAGTATCCAAGGATTTTAAGGATTATTTCCCGAAATATTTAGTTGAGAAGAATGGCAAATTTTACCTTGATTTAGCCGCTATTAATAAAGAGCAGCTTATGAATGCCGGGTTAAAAGAGGAAAATATATTCCCGCCTCAAGTCTGCACATTTTGCCATAATGACGAGTTTTTCTCTTATCGCAAGGAGGGTATTGCTTGCGGCAGAATGATTTCGGTTATGATGCTTAAATGATTCCCTTGCAGAGATATAAATTAGAATTTATACTGCATACCTACGATACTACCATTGAAACGATAAAGAATTCTTTGGTTGAGTTTGGGGAGAGCCTGGAGGTTTCTGATTCTTCGGGAAGCGAAGGGAAAGGGGATAATTTCCAGATTAGTTTAAATACTGAAGATCCGACGCTTGTTTTTGATATCTGCTCGCAGTTTGGGAGAATACGATCGGTTAAAATAAATGATGAAGGTAATTAGAAAATGTACAGAGTGATATTAGTAACCGCAGCGAATAAAAAAGAAGCCCGCAGGATTGCTAAGGCTTTGATTAATAATAAACTCGCCGCGTGTGTTAATATTATAAGTGAAGTAGAGTCTCTCTTTTACTGGAAGGGCAAGATTGATTCAGCTAAAGAAACTCTGCTTATTATTAAATCTAGAAAAGAAAAAGTGCCTAAGATTATAAAGTTAGTAAAATCAATCCATAGTTATGAAATACCGGAAATAATCAGTTTACCGATAGCTGCAGGATTTAGGCTTTACTTAAAATGGATAGATGAATCCCTCGCCTTTTAATAGAATTCGCGTTTGGTGCAGGGGTAAAAATTGGATGAATATAAAAAAGGTGAGGGATGAATCTCTCAGGTAGCCCAATCGATTATGTTTTTGCATTTCTTGGCGGAGTTATGATTAGCTTTACTCCTTGTGTTTATCCGCTTATTCCGGTTAGCGTAAGTTATATAAGTGCCAGGAGTAACTCAAAACCAAAAGGTTTTATCTTAAGCCTGATATATGTTACCGGCATAGCTTTTATCTATTCAATACTCGGGTTAATTGCCTCTTTAACCGGAAAGATTTTCGGAAGTATAAGCAGCCATCCCGTAACCTACTTGGTAGTGGGTACGATAATAGTTATTTTTGGGCTCTCAATGATGGATTTGTTCCATGTATCTTTCGGCACTAATTTTGGCAGCCCTGTTTTTAAGAAAAAAGGGTATTTTTCTATTTTTTTATTAGGTATAACCTCCGGGTTTATTATTTCGCCATGCCTTACTCCGGTTTTAGGTTCGATACTTTCATATTTGGCGACCAGAAAGAATATATTTTACGGCATGAGCCTTTTGGCGGTTTTTGCCTATGGCATGGGGTTAATTTTTATTTTATCGGGGACATTCGCGGGTATTTTGGTTAATTTGCCTAAATCAGGCAGATGGATGAAATATTTTAAGAAAGCCGCGGGGATATTGCTGGTATTTATCGGGGCATATTTTATATACGTTGGGATAAGGAGATTTTTAGTATGATGAAGGCCGCTAAATTTATGTTTGTAGTTTTACTTCTTTTTTCTTTTGCTTTCGAATGTAGGGCGGCCGTTGAGTTTCCGCTTGCTTATGAGTTTAAGCTTAATGATCTCAAAGGTAGCGAAGTTTCTTTAAGCAGCTATAAGGATAAAAAAGCAGTAGTTTTAATCTTCTGGACTACTTATTGTTATTATTGCAGGAATGCATTAAAATCTTTACAGGCAGATTCTAAGTCATTAAACGATTTGGGGGCAGAACTGTTAGCGGTAAATGTTGGAGAATCTGAACGCAGGGTTAATAGGTTCGCGCAGAGTTTCAAACTTAGCCTTCGGGTTTTACTGGACCAAGATGCGTCTGTCGCGGATCATTATGGTCTTTTAGGAGTTCCTACTTATGTTATTATTAATAAATCCGGCCGGATAGTGTTCAGTGGCAACCGTTTTTCAAAAGAGAAATTAAAAGAATTAGCGGAGAAATAATATTTATGAAGAATTTAAGGGGTTTAGCCACCGGAGTAGGAAGCCTTCCCCATCAGGATGCGGATAACGCTCTGGACCTGATATTTAAATACCTGCCAAAT
>JBAZGV010000083.1:0-4661 GCA_041652675.1 Candidatus Omnitrophota bacterium | reverse complement strand
CATTTCCCCATCGCCGTCATATTATATAAGCTTGCAAGATTGAACCCCGAGCTTCTTTAAGGCCTTATTTATTTTGATCTTTTCAAAAACAGAAGCATAATCCACAATAAGTTTACCTTTTAAATGGTCTATCTCATGTTGAAATACACAGGCCAATAATCCTTGAGCCTCAATATTTAAAAGCTTGCCATATTCATCTTGGGCTTTGATTTTAACTCTCTCTGCGCGCTTAACTTTAATACAAATACCGGGGACGCTAAGGCAGCCTTCTTGATTGATTTGAGATCCGTTAGCCGATGTGATCTTAGGATTAATTAATTTGTAGAGCCCGCTGCCTATATCCACTACGATCATCTTCTCATTAATTCCTGCTTGAGGAGCGGCTAAGCCCACCCCATTCCCTTCATACATAAGTTGAGCCATCTGGCTTAGAATATCCCGATGACGCGCCACTACCTCTTTCACCAAAAGAGATCTTTTTCTCAATCCCGGGTATCCTAATGTCTTAATCTGTAATGCTGTTTTTTCCATCTACTTTAACTATTTTAGGGGCTAAACCTTCGGCATCTTTATCTTCAATAGTAACATAAGACACAATAATCACCTGATCTCCTACACATGCGCCTCTTGCTGCCGGGCCGTTAAGACAGACTATTCCACTCCCCGCCTTCCCAAGAATAGCGTAAGTCTCCAAACGTTGGCCATTATTAAGATTAAGCACTTCCACTTTCTCATTCTCTAATATATCTGCCTTCTTCATTAAACTAGCGTCTATGGTAATGCTGCCTTCATAATAAAGATTTGCTTCTGTAACAAAAGCACGATGAATTTTTGATTTTAACATTGTTCTTAACATGTAGGCCTCTCTTTAATTTTTGTTTAACGCCTTTACAATCTCTTCCCCAAAAACCCTTGCCGCTTTTGGGCCATCAGCCGTAATAATATTGCCGTCTCTTTCAAGTGGCGCGGCGGTGTAATTAACACCGCTATTAATAAGTTCTTGTGAATCGCCTGAAAATACCGTCGCCCTCTTCCCCTTTAATATCCCCGACTTGGCTAAAGTTACAGCCGCAGCACATATGCCGGCAACTACCTTACCGGACAAAATCGCATCCTGTAATAATTTATGGGCCAGAGGATCGTCCCAATATTCCACACTTCCCGGCCCGCCTATAAATACTAAAGCATCAAAATCAGCTAAATTTATATCCTTAAATAAAATATCCGGCTTAATTAACGCGCCTAATTTTCCTTGAGCTTGGCTTAATACGGTTGAAGCAACTTTAACACTTATATTATTTTTCTCTAAAACTTCCTTGGCCTCCAATAACTCCTCGTCACGAAAACCCTTATGTGCGATAACCATAACTACGCTTTCCATAGGCCTTACCGTGCTTTACACCCATCCTTAATCAATAGATATGTTTGCTTAGCAATCATTAATTCTTCATTTGTGGGAATAACTAAAACCTTGGGTGCTTTTTTAAGATGTTTAAAGATATTTTTCGTGATTTTAGAACGCACACTACCCTGATTTTCTCCTATCCCGGCAGTGAAAACTAGGCAATCACAACCTGACATCACCGCAGTGTAAGCGCCTATATATTTACGAATCCTATAGATAAAAATATCCTTTGCTAATTTAGCGCGCTTATTTCCCTTATTGGCCTTTTCCTCTAAAATACGCATATCGTTACTAATCCCGGATATACCTTTCAAGCCGCTAGCTTTATTAAGAAGAAGATCCACCTCATCCACATTTAGCTTTCTTTTCCTCATTATATGCGGAATAAGCGCAGGATCAAGGTCTCCGCAACGGGTCCCCATAACTAAGCCTTCTAAAGGAGTAAAACCCATGCTTGTATCTATGGATTTTCCTTTATCCACCGCGGTGATACTGCAACCATTTCCAAGATGACAAGTAATAATCTTTAAATCATGCAATTTTTTATTCAATATGCGCGCTGCTTCATGCGCAACGTATTCATGGCTTGTCCCATGAAACCCGTATTTACGTATGCCGAGCTTTATGTAAAGATCATAAGGAAGGCCATAAATATAAGCATAATCCGGAATACTCTGATGGAAAGCAGTATCAAATACAGCTACCTGCCTGACTCCCGGAATAAGCTTTGCGCAAGCCATAATGCCAGCTAAATTTGCAGGATTATGCAACGGAGCAATCACGCAGCACTCTTTGATCTTACGGACTACTGCTTTATCTATCAAAATAGGCTTCTTAAATTTTTCCGCGCCATGGACCACCCGGTGCCCTACAGCATCAACAGAATTAATCTTTTCTAAAATTAACTTTAAGCCCGCATAATGATCTTTTATCTCCGAGCCCTTTTCCGCAATATGCTCTATCGAGCCCTTGCTCAATAATTTTCTTCCGGGCATCTGAAACAATCTATATTTTATAGATGAACTTCCGCTATTAATAACTAGTATCTTCATTTTATTGTGCCCTTATCGCGGTTACCGCCACGCAATCCACTACATCTTCAATTAAACAACCACGCGATAAATCGCTTGCCGGCTTCTTTACTCCTAAAAGTAAAGGCCCAATCGCGCGCGCTCCGGACATACGTTGAGTTAATTTATAACCGATATTTCCCGCTTCAAGATTAGGGAATATCAATACGTTAGCCTTGCCGCCTAACGGGCTATTGGGATATTTAATTTCCGATACTTCCGGGACAATAGCCGCATCCAACTGCAGTTCTCCATCAGCCAAAAGATTTGGCGCTAGTTCCTTGAGTAAATTTAAAGCCTCGGCAATCTTATCTCCAGACTTAATTTTAGCGGAACCTTTCGTGGAATAACTTAAAAAAGCAATACGCGGGGTCAAGTTTAAAACCTTCCGGGTCAATTCCGCCGCAGAAAAAGCAATCCGCGATAATTGACGGGCATTAGGTTCAGGAATAACTCCGCAATCAGCAAAAACAAAAGTCCCGTTATCGCCATAAGGACAGTTCGGCACAACCATTATAAAACAACTTGAAATAATCGTGACGCGTTCATCTATCCCGATACAACGCATACAAGCCCTGATTATATCCGAAGAGGTATGCGACGCACCGGCAACTAACCCATCAAATTTACCCTCGCTGGCCATCATCGCGGTATAATAAAGCGGATCCTGAAACAATCTCTTTGTTACCTCGATATCAATATCTTTATTCTTATAAGCATTATAATATTCATCTATATAGCGCCCCTTTTCATTACTATCCATCATTTCCGGAGTAAATAAAGTTGCCCGAGCGATTCCCTCCTGATTAATAATACGCGCAGCTTCTATTACCCGCTTATCATTATATTCAGGCAGGGCTATTGATTTTAAATTCTTCTTTGCCATACCGCGAATCTTGGTAATCGTATCCATATTAAATTCCCTTCAGTATTTTATTTAAATCCACATTATCCTTAACTAATTTTACAACCGCGTCAATCTTATCCTTATCGCACGCCCTGATTTTTACCGTAAGATCATGTATAGATGTAGCGACATCATAGGTATCTGTCTTAGCCAATAGAACCGGTATGCCGGATTTCTGCAAAAGATTCATTATTGGCTGATCCGGAATGATGCCCCCGGATAAAACCATTCCAGAAACTTTCAGCCTCTTATCATCTTTATCGCAAAAACAGTTTAAAGCGGTCATGATCATATCTTGCCTGTCTCCTGGGGTAATCATTAAACTATCTTCGGTGATATATTTAACTGCGTCGCGCGGCTCCATTGCCCCGACTATGACCCGAGAGACCGGGCGTTCAAGATAATCCTTACCGCAGATAACCTCAAAACCTGTCTCCTCAATAATCTGCTCAAATGTCGGACTGGAAAGCATAGGATTGAAAGGCAAAACCCCTAAAACATCTACTCCTTTTCTTTTCAAACCGCTTCTCACTAACCGGTTAATCTTGTCGAATTTAGCCGGAATAACCTTGTTGACAATCACTCCTAAGAGTTTAACCCCTTCCCGTTCAAATAACGCCTTATTAAGGATAATCTCATCTATAGGCCGGCCTATTCCTCCGGAAGAAATTAAGATTACTTTTGAACCGAGTAATCTTGCTACCGCGGCATTAGAATGATCGAAAACCGAACCGACGCCGGCATGGCCTGTACCCTCAACAATTACCAAGTCTTTTCTTTTGGATACTCTATTAAATGATTCCTTAATTTTTCTACTAATCGCCCGCTTATCCGGATGGGCGATGTATTTCTCGGTAAAACCTTTTTCTACGGCAATCGGGCTCATATCTTTAAGACCGCATTTTATACCGCAAACTTCTTCGATAAGGATAGAATCTTCGTCAATCTTTAAGCCCTCTTCTTCAAGATAACGCTGGCCTATGGGCTTTATAAAACCGACTCTCTTAAAAATCTGCTGAAAATTACGGATTAAACCTAATGATACCGTAGTTTTGCCGTCATTCTGTTTAGTGGCAGCAATAAAAACTTTCTTCATTTAAAGATTTTCTTCTATCTTCTGCTTTAACGTGGATTTATTCAAAACCCCGCTTACCTGATCCATAATTTTTCCACCTTTGAAAAATATCAGGGTAGGAATTGACATTACTCCGTATTTAGAGGCAAGCGCAGAATTACTATCTACATCCACCTTGCCAATCTTCATTTTGCCGGAATACTC
>JBAZGV010000082.1:0-4717 GCA_041652675.1 Candidatus Omnitrophota bacterium | reverse complement strand
ATACGGAAAGATTGCTTAGTGAGATTACAGGAATGGCGGAATTTACCACCCAGCCACTTGCCGGAGCGCATGGAGAATTAACCGGGGCCATGCTCATTGCCGCATATCATAAATCTCAAGGGGAATCTAGAAAACATGTTATCGTGCCGGATTCTTCACATGGGACTAATCCTGCAAGCGCGGCAATTGCCGGGTATGATGTGGTGGTTATCCCGACGGATAGAGATGGATCGCTGGATATGCAAGCATATAAAAAGGCCTTAAATAATGAAACCGCCGCGGTAATGCTCACTTGTCCTGATACGCTTGGCTTATTTAATCCTAAAATAAAAGAGATCGCGGATTTAGCGCATAGTGTCGGTGCTCTCATGTATTACGATGGAGCGAACCTTAATGCGATATTGGGTAAATGCCGGCCGGGAGATATTGGTTTTGATGTAATCCATCTTAATTTACATAAAACATTTGCTACGCCTCATGGCGGAGGCGGGCCTGGGGCAGGCCCGGTTGGCGTTTGCGAGAAGCTGGTGGATTTTCTTCCGATATCCCGCGTAGTGCGCCGGAATGACGGAACTTTTGCCCTAGATTATCAGAAGCATAAAACCATCGGGTATATAGCGCCATTCTATGGAAACTTTGCGGTTATCCTAAAAGCTTACGCGTATATATTGGCGCTGGGAAAATCCGGGCTTATTGAAGCAAGTGAAAATGCTGTTCTTAGCGCTAATTATTGCCTTGCGCGCTTAAAAGATTATTATAAAGTGGCTTACGATAGGATTTGTATGCATGAATGTGTTTTATCCGCGGCTCTTCAGTTGGAACAAGGCGTGCATGCTTTAGACATCGCTAAATATCTTATTGATAAAGGTTTTCATCCTCCTACTATTTATTTTCCCCTTATTGTTAAAGAGGCAATGATGATTGAGCCTACTGAAACTGAAAGCAAAGAAACGCTCGATGCTTTTATTGAAGTTATGATTGAAGCGGCAAAGCTCTCTAAAGTAAATCCCGAAGCCCTTCATTTAGCCCCAGTTACTATGCCGATAAAACGGCTTGATGAAACAAGAGCTGCCCGAGAACCGAACTTGCGTTGGCAGTCAAAATGAAACTACATAATGTCATTCTTAACCTGAGGCGAAGCCGAAGGGGAAGAATCTAAAAAAAAGATTCTTCAGTCGCCACTTCGTGGCTTATTCAGAATGACGGCTGTAAGAAATAGGAAAGTTTTACTAAGTTATTATGAGAAAGTTTAAGTTAATACGTTCAGAACCGGCGAGCGCTTCTTATAATATGGCGGTAGATGAGAAAATATTTACTCGCTATATGAAAGATGGCATTCCGGCCTTCCGCGTTTATAGCTGGCAGGTGCCGTCTTTTACTTATGGTGTTTCTCAGAAACCCGAGCGGGAGATGAATATGGCCCAATGCGTTAAAGATGGTATCCGTTTTGCTAAAAGGATGACCGGGGGAGGGATATTATTTCATCATCATGAAATAACCTATAGCCTTGTTTGCAGTAAGGATGATATCGGAGAGGATAAAGATGTTTTTGTTTCATATCGTAAGATCTGCGCTTTCCTTATATTTTTTTATCAGTCTCTCGGCTTAAAACCTTCTTTTGCCTGTGAAGTAGAAAATTTTATTGATAATTCCGCGGCGCATCCATTATGCAGCGCTTCGCACGAAAAATACGATATTGTCATTAATGGCAAAAAGATTGGAGGGAATGCCCAAAAACGTAATAGGCAGGCCGTATTTCAACATGGTTCAATTCCCATGAGCCTTGATTGGGAATTAATGCGCCGATATGTGCGTTTCTTGCCGGAAGAAGTTTCTTCAACTGTTACTTCGCTTGCTCAGGAACTTAAGGATATGCCGAGTAAAAATATCCTGGAGCAAAAACTTATAGATGCCGTTATGCATACATTTAATGCCAGTTTTAAGGAAGAGAAAGAGCCCTTGTTTCTATGAAACCAGAATGGCTTAATAAAAAAATATCCCTTAGGGATTGCGCAGAATTGAAGACAATATTGAAACAGAGAGTGGTTAATACTGTTTGCGAAGAGGCCAAGTGCCCTAATATCGGCGAATGTTTCTCCAAGCAACAGGCCACGTTTATAATTTTAGGCGTAGTATGCACGCGCGGTTGTCATTTTTGTGGAATACGCAAGGGAGTTCCGGATCCGCTTGATCTTCAAGAACCGTTTCGTATCGCAAATATTGTTGCTGAACTCGGCTTAAAACATGTTGTAATTACAAGTGTTACCCGCGATGATCTTTCTGACGGCGGAGCTGGCCATTTTTCGGAAACAATCAAAGCCATAAGGGATAAGAATAAAGAGATAACCATAGAGGTGCTTATACCTGATTTTAAGGCGGATATGGGGCCGATTAAAATTTTAGTTGGCAGTAAACCGGATATTATTACTCATAACATGGAGACTGTCCCGCGGCTCTACGAGGATATACGTAAGGGAGCTTCATATCAAAGATCATTAGAGGTGTTTAGGATCCTAAATAATATCACGCCTAAAACTCCCTTAAAATCCGGTTTAATGCTTGGGCTTGGCGAAAGAGAGGATGAGGTTTGCGCGGTTTTTGATGATTTAGTTAAAGCAGGTTGCGCCTATTTAAGTATTGGCCAGTATCTGGCGCCAAGCAATGCCCACTTTCCGGTAAAAGAATATATTAATCCAAAAGTTTTTGACTGCTACAGAGAAAAAGCTTTAGCTCTAGGTTTCCGCTCCGTTAAAAGCGCCCCGTACGTCCGTAGTTCTTACATGGCTGCGGAGTATTGATTTGGGGGATCATTTTTTGTTATTTGTAAAGTAAACTATTGAATATAATTCTTGTCAGGATAAAGCATGGCTGTATAATTATTAGTTAAGGAGGAATTAAAATGAGCAAGTCAATTAAAGGCAGTAAGACCGAAAAAAATCTATTGGCGGCATTTGCCGGAGAATCTCAGGCAAGGAACCGTTATACTTATTTTGCCAGCGTTGCTAAGAAAGAAGGGCTTGAACAGATCTCGCAAATTTTTCTCGAGACAGCTGAAAATGAAAAAGAACACGCCAAGGTTTTTTTTAAATATTTAGAAGGAGGGGATGTTGAGATAGCCGTGGCTTTTCCAGCGGGTATTATTAATGATACTAAATCTAACCTTGAAGCTGCCGCAGCAGGCGAAAATTTAGAGTGGACAAAACTCTACCAAGATTTTTCGAAGATTGCCTGTGATGAAGGTTTTCCTGAAGCCGCGCGTTCTTTTGAGCAGATTGCTAAAGTTGAGAAATTTCATGAAGCTAGATACAGGAAGCTGATTGATAATATAGGTAAGGGTGAGGTATTTAAAAAGAAATCTTTGGTAAAATGGCACTGCCTTAATTGTGGCTATGTTTTTGAGGGCGATGTTGCTCCGAATGAGTGTCCTTCTTGTAAGCATCCTCAGGCATATTTTGAGCTTTTGGCGGAGAATTATTGATAATCCGTTCTTATTGTGGTAAGATTTAAGTGGAGGGGGAATAGTAAAATGAAATTAAGGGCAAAGAAAGGTTTTAGCCTTGTGGAAGTAATCTTGGCAACGGCTATATTGGCATTTGCCCTGGTTGGTATTTTAGGCACCTATGTTACTTGCCTTGTTTTAATTACTACCTCCCAAAATGTAAACGCCGCTACAAATGCAGCGCAGGGGATTATTGAAGAGATACGCAGCACGCCTTTTACTCAAATAATTGCTAATTATAATGGGATGGTTTTTACGGTCAACGACATACCCTCTAGCACGGGAGTAGTCTACATTAATAATACTACTGCTCCCGCGAGCCCGGATTTATTTGAAGCAACGGTTAGTATATGCTGGCGTCAGGGAAATAAAATTATCGGTGAGGATACTAATTTAAATGGCGTACTTGATGCGGGCGAGGATAAAAACGGAAACGGGATAATTGATTCAACAGTACAGTTAAAAACACGGATAGTTAGGACATGAGAAGCCTTAAGGGTTTTACGATTATTGAGGTTCTTGTTTCCGCGGTAATCATCAGCGTATTAATAATGGGGGCATTTGCTGTTCTGGATGTGGGCCGTAGTTCATGGTTTGCCGGAGATGTCCGGTCAGATCTGCGTAAAGATATAATTAGGGCATTTATGGCTATGGAGAGGGAGTTAAGGGAAACCAGGCCTGTATCCGTAGGCGCGGCCGCGCGGATTAATTTGAATTACGGAGAATCCAGCAGTTCTATTGTTTTTCAGGTTCCGCAAGACAGCAATGATGCAGACACGACTATCTTAGATTCGCTCGGAGATATTGAATGGTCAGGAAATATCACTTATTCGTTAAGCGGTAATAATGAGATAATCAGGGTTGGCCCGGACGGCACAACCCGTGTGCTTGCACGTGGTATTACTAACCTTGAGTTTTCTCGAAGCAGGGTTCCTAATGATTTACCGATTGATCTTTTAATAATTAATATTACTGCACAAAAAGCCTCCGGAGTGGGTAAGCTGGCTATAGAAACAGGGCAACTTATACTAAGGATGAGGAACTAAAAATGAAAAATATACCTCGAAAATTAAGAAGTAAAAGGGGTTTCGCGTTTATCGCTGTTTATCTGGTAATATCAGTTTTAATTATTTTTGCCGCAGTATTTGTTAATCAAAGTATTAGCCAGAATAATACCGCTAACATTTTTAAGCGTCAGGCACGAGCGTTAAATATTGC
>JBAZGV010000081.1:0-4746 GCA_041652675.1 Candidatus Omnitrophota bacterium | reverse complement strand
AGAGAGTACCCTACCTAATTCTATCGGGATAGTAAATCTTACCCCTCCGATAAACTCGGCCTCGCCGGCATTGCGGCTGTTAAGAGCCAGATCAACCGCAAACCAGTTGGTCAGATCAGTTTCCGAGCGAATCTTGTAGCCATTAACATCTTTGCCAAGTTTAGAGTTAAAGAAGAATCCCCCGAAGTAGAGGCGGGTTTTCAGCTGTTTGGCTGGTATAGGAAAACCTAATTCAAAGTCAAAACCTCCCAAGGGCTCTTCCATATTGTTTACATGGATAAGGCTGGTAGAGCCAAATTCATAGCTATCATCTGTTACCTTTGCCTTGGTTACCGGATCATAATAGTTAAACCTAAAATCAAAAGGCTGGGAGAGGAATTCAAAACCTCCTCCTATTTGGCTGTATAATTTATCGGAATGGGCTAGTTTTTTGTCGTAGAAAAAATGCGCGCCTAAGATAAATTTATCGAAGAAGATCTGACGCAGGCCTACGCCTAAGTTAGTCTCTTGGGCAGAAGGAGTAGAATAATTCTGCTTAGGGTTAAAAAATAAGAGTGTAGTGTGATCCTGGGAATAATAGAGCGGCAAAAGATAGTCAACATAAAATATACCCCTGTGTTCGCTGGAACCCAAAGCAGAAAGGCGTACTTTAGAAGGCCAGTGGGAGGAAGGCCCAGAGGAAGGAATCTCCTCGAGCTCAGAAACTATCTTATCGCCTTCAGTGGAATCCGAAGTAGAGAACGCTTGTCCAATACAACCAAAAAAATAAAGCTGAAAAAACAAGAAAAATATAATAGTAACCCGGATAAATTTATTGATTTTCCACCCCGCTTAATAAAATTAATTGCATTAGTTTACCACTCTGTTTCTTATCTGTCCATTAGAATATTCTGATATCCTAGTAGATGCTAAATTTTAATTTCTCCTGGATCTTAAATAAGGATTTACAACGCGGTAAACACGTTCGGCGATGATTTTATAGCCCTGCGGATTGGGATGCATAAAATCGCTCTTCATTGAAGGATTAGTAATTATCCCGCTTAATACCTCCGGGACAAAGATTGAACCTGTCTCTTCAGCAAGCTTCGCTAATTTCAAGCGGTAATCGAGTAAAAATAATCCCGCGCTTACATCAACAATAGCCGTAATCGCGCCCTGCTCCTGAATCTTTATAACCATTGCCCTGATATTGTCTATTGTCGCGTCCTGCGGAACATCTCTTAAAAAATCATTGCCGCAAAACTCAATCAAAACTAAAAAAGGCTTTCTATCTAAAACATCGGATTTAATCCGCTTAAGCGCGGTGATAGACGTGTCTCCGTCCAGTCCGGCATTAATCAGGGGCATATTTATCATTTTAGATAAAATAGCCGGGTAATCTTCTCCCGGCTTAACCCCATAACCAAAAGTAATGCTATCCCCGAAACATATTAGCTCTTTACCATCTGAATTTATGTTTTTAATCTCTCTCTTAACACAACTGGATAGGCTTATAAGACTAAAACCCAACAACACTATTGCCCAAAATCTCATAGTTTTTGACATAGCTCAACTTTAATTATTAACCCTGCTTAACCTTAATTGTCCGCAAGCAGCGCCAATATCCTCTCCGCGCTCCTTACGTAAAATAGCATGGACTCCATGCCTAGCAAGATAATCCTGAAATAAAATTATGGTGTCCTTATCCGCGGATTTGGCCCCAAACTCCTTTATAGGATTAAAAGGGATAATATTAACCTTGGATAATTTGAAATCCTCAAGTAGTTTAACTAAATCCTGCGCGTTCTTAATAGATGCGTTAACATCTTTAATTAAAATATATTCAAAAGTTACCTGCCGGTTAGTTTTAAGGCTATACTCTTTACAGGCCTTAATAAGTTCTTCTAAAGGATATTTCTTATTCACCGGCATAAGTTGAGACCTTAGCTTATCATCGGCAGCATGCAAGGATACGGATAACTCAATCTGTAATTCTTCCCGGCTTAAGCTTTCTATCCCGGGGATTACCCCGCTGGTTGAAATGGTAATTTTACGCGCCCCAATATTAAAACCTTGCCCCGAATTTATAATCCTTATCGCCTTTATTACATTAGCGTAATTATCCATCGGCTCGCCGGTGCCCATAAATACCAGATTGGTAAGTTTATTATCAGGAGCCCTATCCTTTAGATTAATAATCTCATCAATTATTTCGCCTGTGCTTAGATTTCTCTTGAACCCAAGCATCCCGCTGGCGCAAAAATTACAGCCGAATTTGCATCCTACTTGAGAAGAAACGCATACTGTAACCCTCTCCCGAGTTGGGATAATCACAGCTTCAACGCAATTCCCGTCTTTTAGGCCCAAAAGAAGCTTCTGTGTCAAGTCTTCAGATTTAAGCAGTTTCAATAATTTTAGTTCGGAGATATAAAACTTACCCGCGAGCAATTCTTTCAATTTCCGGGGAATATCGCTCATATGGCTAAAATCTAAAACTCCCCTTTTATATATCCAGGAAAATACCTGGCGGGCATGATAAGCCTTAATTCCCAGAGAAAGAAACTCACTCTCCAGCTCTTTTAAATCAAATTCTTTAATGTCTTCCATAATGAGAGTTATTAACACCCGTAGGGGAGGTTTAAACCTCCCCTACACTGTTAATAACTTTCTTTTCTTAATAATTCCTTATCTATCTTTCCGGTGCGGTTTTTAGGAAGCGTATCCTTAAATTCGAAATAATGTGGGATCTTGAAATGCGCTAAATGCTGCTTCAAGAAATAACGCAGGTTTTCTTCGGTTTGGGTTTTCCCTTCTTTTAAAACCACAAAAGCTTTGGGGACTTCCCCCCTTAACTTATCAAGCGCGCCAACAACAGCAGCTTCAGCTACATCCGGATGCTTCTGTATCGCGGCCTCAACTTCAGGCTCAAAAACAATCTCGCCGCCTACTTTAATCATCTCTTTTTTTCTACCTACAATAAAAAGATCTCCATCAGAATCAAATTTTCCTAAGTCTCCGGTATAAAACCAGCCATTACGCAAAGCCTCTGCCGTAAGTTTCGGATCTTTGTAATATCCATCGGTAACTACCCAGCTTTTAACCACAACCTCTCCAACTTGGTTGGCTTCAACTTCTTTACCAGCATAATCGAAGATTTTAACCTCTATCCATGGCGCAGGCCTGCCTACGCTCTCGATCTTTTCTGATCCCATAGGTAAAACTACAGTAGGGGCATTAGTCTCGGTCATCCCCCATCCATTTAAAAGGTGCGCCTTAGGGCAAAACTGATGAAACTTACGCAAGGCTTCCGGAGAACTGGAAGCGCCAAAAGTTACTATCCAGCGCAAACTGGTTAAATCAAAGGTTTCAAATTCTTTTAACTGCAGCAGCGCGTAATACATCGAAGGAACGATCCAGAAAAAATTAACTTTATATGTTAAAATATTCTTCAAGAACTCGAGCGGTATAAAACGTTCCATTAAAATAAGCCTCAAACCAAAATAAATTGTATTCTGGATATAGATAAGCCCGCCGAGATGAGAAAATGGCAATGCGCAGAGCGCGCTATCTTTGTCGCTCAAATCGGATTTAACAAAAAAATCCATGGATTTAGGAGGAGCGGAGAGCTGCCGGTAATTTATTAAAACGCCCTTGGGCTTGCCGGTCGTTCCTGATGTATAAAATATTATCGCTGGATCACTATCTTTAATATCAAGGCTGATATCTTTATTGCTACCCTTGCTTAAACAATCATTAAAAAATAAAAATCCATCCAGCTTATCCTGACAGGTGATAATTTCTTGCAAAAGAGGGCATCTGTCATTAAGAGCAACAAGATCGAGTGCAACCTTGGGTTTAGCAATCAAAACCTTGGCTTCGGAATGCACAAGGCAGGAAGATAATTCATCCGCAGTAAGCATAAAATCCAATGGCACAGCTACCGCGCCCAAAGACCATACTGCCAGATAGCTATAGATATACTCCGGCCAATTAGGCAGGTAAAGCGCGACCCTATCCCCCTTATTAACCCCTAATTTTTTCAGGCTGTTCGCTAACAGGAGATAACTCTCTTCAATTTTACGCCAGGGTATCTCTTCGCCCCTGAAGATAATCGCGCTTTTATCAGGAAGAGATTTAACCCGGTTCTTTAATATCTCAAATATCTCCATATTATCCTATCTCTGCCTCTATCTTTTTTATGAGTTCCTGCGTTTCTTTAATTAGCCCGACGGATAAAAGCTTAGAGATCTCCGCTTCTTGTTTCAACCCTTTCAGGCTTCCCAAAAATCTCCTTAAAGTGGAGGCCCGTTTTTTTCGGTACGCTTCTTCCGGCTCAAGTTCTTCCCTCTGCCGGATCAAAGCGATTAAATCTTTCTTTACCTGCTGCGTATCTTTACCATCCTCAAAGATATCCTGTTTCAACTTAGAATAATCTTCCTCATCGAGAGACTTCTTATCCTTGGCCTTGCGCAATAAATCAATAGCCTCATAGCTGGGGAGTTTCGCAGTATCAACTGATTCGGTATAATCTTTTTTCAGATACGCCGGCTCCTCTTTCTCAAGGAAATAATATGACCGCAGCAGCTTCATTGCTGTCGGCTTTTTAATCCCAATCTCTTTTAAAGTATAGGCATCAAAGGTATTAAAACCCCATTCTTTATAGAGTTTGTCTTTGTAAGCCGAATAAAGCGAACGGCCCAATTCAATCCAGGATGATTTAAAATTCTTGGCGCTCTCCAGAATATGATAACGTAATGAACCCGCCTC
>JBAZGV010000080.1:0-4806 GCA_041652675.1 Candidatus Omnitrophota bacterium | reverse complement strand
GACGGTTTAGAGGTAAGAGTTCACCCGACGTTAATACCCGAGGATCATCTTTTAGCTTCGGTCGATAGCATGTTTAACGCCATATATGTTGAAGGCGACCTTGCCGGAGACCTGCTTTTCTACGGGCCCGGAGCAGGGCAACTCTCTGCCGCTTCAGCTGTAGTTTCCGATATCGTTGATTTGACTCAAGGCATAAAAGCAGGGCTTTTCAGGCCAATGATGAATATTGTCCCGGATAAAGCTGTGAAAAATTTACGCAAAATTGATAAATCTTCCAGCCGTTATTATATACGTTTTACCGCTTTGGATAAACCGGGCGTATTAGCGAAAATATCCGGAATCTTAGCTAAATTTGGCATTAGCATAGCATCCGTTACGCAAAAAGAAAAAAGCAAAGCTCAACTCGTGCCTATCGTTATGCTTATACATGAGGCGCAAGAGAAAGACCTGCGTGACGCCCTGCGTATGATTGACCGTATTGATGCTTTAAAAGAAAAAACGATCGCGATCAGGATGGAGGAAGTGTGAGCCAGAATAAAATATATAAAGGATTAATCAACCGGTATAAAAAGTACCTTCCGGTAACAGATAAGACACCGGTGATCACTTTAAATGAAGGCAATACTCCTCTGATTTACAGCCCATATTTGAGTAAATTAATTAATGACAAAGTTTACCCCCACACCAATTGTGCAAAAGAGTTGCAGGATAGCCCAATTGGTGTTGGGGTTTACCTAAAATACGAAGGATTAAATCCTACGGGTTCGTTTAAAGACAGAGGCATGACTATGGCTATATCTAAAGCCATAGAAGAAGGCTCTAAGGTAGTAATTTGCGCCTCAACAGGCAACACTTCTGCTTCCGCAGCGGCATATGCAGCGCGAGCAGGAATTAAATGCATTGTCCTTATACCTAAAGGCGCTATTGCTCTGGGTAAATTAAGCCAAGCCTTAATTCATGGAGCAAAGGTTTTGGCAGTTGACGGGAACTTTGACGACGCGCTGGATTTAGTAAAAGAAATCTCGGCTAAATACCCGATCACATTAGTTAACTCCCTTAATCCTTATAGGATTGAGGGGCAAAAAACCGCAAGCTTCGAGATCTGCGATGACTTGGGCGATGCTCCTGATTTTCAGGCCATGCCCGTAGGTAATGCCGGAAATATAACGGCATATTGGAAAGGTTATAAAGAATACCAAAAAGAAGGGTTATGCAATAAGCTTCCTAAAATGTTAGGCTTTCAGGCAGAAGGCGCGGCCCCAATTGTAAAAGGCTATCCTATAAAAAATCCTGAAACCATTGCGACTGCTATACGCATAGGTAATCCGGCGAGCTGGAAACAGGCGGAGGCGGCGCGCGATGAATCCTTAGGGCTTATTGATTCTGTAACCGACGCGGAAATACTGGAAGCGTACAAGATTCTTGCCAGCCAAGATGGAGTATTTGCTGAGCCAGCTTCTGCCGCATCTGTTGCCGGCTTAATAAAACTATTCCGAAAAGGATATTTCAAAAATGAGAGTAAAACAGTAAAAATAACATGCATATTAACCGGACATGGCTTAAAAGACCCGGATAGGGCGATAAAAAGCATAACTGAACCAAAAATAGTAAAAGCGGATTTGAAAGAAATCTTGAAAGAAATTGGTTACTAGCCTAAAGGATAAAAAGGTTTTAATTACCGCAGGCCCGACTTGGGTTAAAATAGATAGCGTCAGAGTTATCAGTAATAACGCAACCGGCTCAACGGGTATTTTATTAGCAGAGAAGCTTACCCAGCTTGGCGCGAAAGTAACATTATTGCTCGGTTCTGTTGGAGCGGATAATCTAAATAAAAAAATAAGGGTGCTACATTTTCAATATTTTGACGAGCTGAAAGCTTTATTAGAAAAAGAACTGAAAACCAGAAAATACGATTTGGCTATTCATAGCGCGGCAGTCTCTGATTACAAGCCTAAGCTTACTCAAAAAGGGAAAATAAAGTCGGGGCTGGAAGAATTAAATATTAAACTTACTCCTACGCTTAAGATTATTGATATTTTTAAGAAACTACAACCTTCAATATCTTTAGTGGGTTTTAAATTTGAGCCGGAAGCATCAAAATTTAAATTAATAAATGAAGCTCGGGGTTTAATTCATAAAACCAAAGCTGATTTTGTAATTAGTAATACCTTAAAGAGAGGGCGCTATCTCGCGTATTTAGTTACAGAGAATGTAGAGGGCGCGCCTGTTTTTTCTAAAAAAGATATGGTGGAAAATTTACTTAAGAGTATCAGAAAAAATTAATTATATGAAATATATTGTCTTAGTATGCGATGGAATGAGTGATTACCCCCTAAAAGAACTGGGTGAGCGTACGCCTTTAGAGGCGGCGCGTACCCCGAATATGGATTTTATTGCCAGGCATGGCCGCTTAGGAAGAGCGAAAACTATTCCTAACGGATTTATTCCCGGTTCAGATGTAGCGCAAATGTCCATATTTGGCTATGACCCTAAAAAATATTATACCGGGCGCGGGCCATTAGAAGCCGCGAATTTAGGAGTAGAGCTAGATGACGACGATATCGCTTTCCGCTGTAACCTAATAACTGTTTCCGGAGAAGCCTTAAGGGATTACAGCGCCGGGCATATAAGCTCTAAAGAGGCAGGGATACTTATAAAATTTATTGACCAAGCCTTAGGAACCAACCGAATAAAATTTTATCCCGGAATAAGTTATCGTCATCTGATGGTAATAAAACGCGGCGCTGAAGAAGGCTTAGAGAAAGCGCAATGCAAGCCTCCGCATGATGTTACCGGCCAAGATATCTTGAAGAATTTTCCCCGAGGCGATGGCGCGGAGTTACTTATTAACCTCATGCAAGAGTCGAGAAGAATATTAGAGAAGCATGAAATTAATTTAGTGCGTTTGGATTTAAAAGAAAATCCGGCGAATATGATCTGGCTCTGGGGGCAGGGAAAACGCCCGAATATGGATAAATTTAGCGAAAAGTACGGGATTGAAGGCAGTGTTATTTCTGCGGTAGATTTGATTAAAGGCTTAGGCAAGTTACTGGGGTTAGAAGTTATCAATGTCAAAGGCGCAACGGGATATTATGATACTAATTATGAAGGTAAAGCCCAAGCAGCCCTAGAAGCGCTGAAGAATAAAGATTTCGTCTTTGTGCACCTGGAGGCATCTGATGAAGCAGGGCATAACGGAGACTTAAGGGAAAAAATCACGGCGATTGAAAGATTCGATCAATTGATCGTAGGTAAAATACTCGAAGAATTTAAGCGAAAGAATAACTTCAGGATCCTGGTTTTACCTGACCATGCGACTCCCGTCGCGCTTAAAACCCACACCGCTGACCCCGTGCCATTCGGGATATTCGGACAGGGAATTATCGCAAAGGGTTTCCTAAATTACAGCGAGAAAGAAGCTGAAAAATCCGAGCTCTATTTTGATAAAGGCCACGAGTTAATGGATTACTTTATTAGAACCTAAACCTAGGGGACACCTAGGGGACGCTCCCCAAGGTACCAGGCTCCATCAGAGGAGTGTCCCTTTGGAGAGCGTCCCCTAGTAAAAAGGAAGGATAAATGGGCAAAAAGTTAATTGTTCAAAAATTCGGAGGTTCCTCGGTAGCAAACGTTGAGCGTATTCAAAACGTAGCCCGCAGGGTTACCAGTTACAAAAACAGAAATTACAGCATTGTAGTGGTAGTCTCTGCACTAGGAGATACCACGGATGAATTAATTACGTTGGCAGATAAAATCAATGCCAATCCTTCAGAACGCGAAATGGATATGCTTTTATCAACCGGAGAACAGATATCTGTCGCGCTTCTGGCTATGGCGATCCATAAACTTGGATATGAAGCGATATCTTTTACCGGGGCGCAAGTCGGTATTATTACCGATTCGGTTCATACCAGGGCGCGGATTATCAAAATTAACACTGAGAGAATTAGGAAGGCTCTTGAGGATGGAAAAATTGTTATTGTCGCAGGTTTCCAAGGAATTAATATGGACCAGGACATAACCACGCTTGGCCGCGGCGGTTCTGATTTAACCGCGGTTGCTTTGGCAAAAGAATTAAAAGCGGATGAATGCGAGATTTATACCGATGTTAAAGGAATATACACTACCGACCCAAGGATTGAACCGAAGGCAAAAAAAATCAAAGCGATTACTTATGATGAAATGTTGGAAATGGCATCACTTGGCGCTCAAGTAATGCAAGCACGCTCTATTGAGGTTGCCAAAAAGTTTAATGTGCCTATACATGTCCGCTCAAGCATTGAAAAAGATTCCGGGACAATGATTATCAAGGAGGTTAAAGAGATGGAAGAAGTAGTTGTTTCGGCTGTAACGTTAAATAAAGGGGAATCAAAAATTACAATACGCAATGTGCCTGACCGCCCGGGAATAGCCGCCAAAATTTTCAATGAACTGGCGGACAAAGGCGTTAGCGTAGATATGATCGTGCAAAATGTGAGCCATTTGCGCCAGACAGATATCTCTTTCACCATTAAAAAAACAGAGGCACAAAAAGCGCTTAGGATAATCCATAAAGCTGCCTCGATTATAAAAGCAGGCGAAATATTAGAAGACGCCGATATCGCGCGTATCTCTATAGTAGGGGTAGGAATGAAATCTCATCCCGGGGTTGCGGGAAAAATGTTTGAAATCCTAGCCAAGAATAAGGTAAACATCGAAATGATCTCCACTTCAGATATCAGCATCTCCTGTATAGTGCAAAAAAAGTTCGCCGAGACCGCGGTCCGCGCGCTGCATGATAAGTTTGGATTAGCAAAATAAAGAAGT
>JBAZGV010000079.1:0-4861 GCA_041652675.1 Candidatus Omnitrophota bacterium | reverse complement strand
ACCGGATTCATGAGCAAAAGCATTCGCGCCTATTCCCGGCTGATTAATTGGTATAGAAACACCGAAAGCATAAGAAGCGTATTTACATGTCTTCCAGGCCTTCTTTAGGTCTACTTTATCATCCAGGATATATTCACGCATACCGCTTCCGTATTTTATAGCTAAGATTACTGAAACCAAATCCGCGTTTCCCGCGCGCTCTCCCATGCCGTTGACACAAGTATTAATATAGGCGTCAACTCCCGCGTCATTAGCTGCCTTAGCGCCGGCGATAGAGTTAGCCACAACCAGGCCTAAATCATTATGGCAATGCACCTCTATTGGAATCTGCACTGCTTCGGCTAATAACTTTATCCTCTCATATATGCTAAAAGGAGTATCACAGCCCAATGTATCACAATAACGAATCCTCGTAGCTCCGGCTTTCTTCGCGCTTAAGGCAAACTCAATTAAATACTCTATTCTCGTACGCGAAGCATCCTCGGCATTTACGCCTATAGATTCGGCGCCCAAATGCGCCGCCTCTTTAACTGCTCCCTCCATCTCTTTAATCACAGATTCATGGTCAAGTTTTCCCTTAAACTTATTTGTGATCATCTGATCAGAGGTAGATATAGATAAATTAACATGCTTAAGTTGCGGGACTAGTTTAAAAGCATTTTTAACATCATCTTTTGTCGCCCTTAACCAACCACCCAATCTTATGGTAAAAAAAGGGTCTTTCTTGGCTAACTCTAAATTTGCGTTAAGATAATTCGTTTCATGATGAGTAAGCGGAAAACCAAATTCCTCCTGGAATACCCCCATTTCGTTTAAATAGATATTAAGCATTGTCTTCTGCAGTTTAGAAAGGCATATGCGCGAAGTCTGCACGCCGTCACGATTGGTTACATCAATTAAAAATATCTTAGGTTTATTGTTCATATCCTGCTCCTATTTTCTTATTGTTTTCTTTAAATCTTTTTTAGCCGGCGCACCGTTAGAACTGAATATTTCTCTATTATCTAATAAGTACGTAGGCCCAAACATAATCTTAATTTCACTATTTAACCTGGAATTTTCCTCTAATAAGAGAGCGCCTTCAGCTCCCCGGGCGCATGCTTTTACCTTATTAGCATCTGCCCCTACCAAGCAATCATCCCACCAGGAACTGGTGATATTTGCCGATCTGCAGGATAGATAACGCTGAAAAATACCGGGATAATGTTTTTGCACGCATACCGCGCGCAAATCCTCTTCGACCTCCGGCGCGCCATTTGGAGCATTAAATTTATCGCCCTGCTTGATTACCAAAAAATGTATTATAGGATTGAATTCCTTGATTACTTTTAAAAGCTCAAAGGCGCTCTTATCAAATAAACTTATAAATACATCCAGCCTTCCCTTGATCTCTTTTCTATTTAAAAGGTAAGCTACGCCGCTAACCTCGGGTTTAACAATGTAAAATTCCCCCTTTGCTTCCAGCCTGGCCTTTAAATTATTAAATCCTTCCGCCTTCTCCACCTCTTTACCCAGGACAAATACCGGCAGCCCCGGGATATCTAATTTCTTGATTAAATTTAAGGCATTTTTTCCCGGATAGTAGAGATATTTTATCTTTAGCCCACCAAGCTCTTTCTTCAAGAGCCCGACCATTGGTTTACTATCGCAGAACGAGCAATTTTTAGGAAGGACTACGGTTAATTGCACCTTTTGGGCTTCTCTAAATAAACAGCGCGCATTGGCATTACCAGCGTCCTGGCAAGAACCTACGGAACCGGATTTTTTACACTCATTATCAGAGAAACAACGCGGTAATATTGAGAGTACCTCTGGAGCATCGGATATTTTATCAGATAGCCTAATCTCTTCCGCTTTATAATCTATTATCTTCTTATCCCGGATGTTGAGAACCGCCTTACCAAGCCTGCGGCCTTGCCATGCCGGCCTTAAGAATATAGTATTACCTAATTTAAAATTTATTCCTTTTTGAGAATGCCCCTGCCCATCGATAATTATATCTATTCCGGATATTTCATTAATCAACTTAGCGTCTTCTTCTTCGCCTAAATTACTCAAAAGAATAATAATATCGGCGCCCTTAACTTTAAGCTGCGTGATTGCATCCTTTAAGGCAACCCTGGAATTGACAATCTTTATATCTTTTATCTTATCTTTGGCCTTATTGTTTATGAGGCCAATGATCCCGAATTTAACCCCGGATGATTCTTTAAGAATATACGGCAATACTCTTCCCGATTTCAAGTTAGCGGATATAAATTTCAGTTTAAATTTATCCGCATTCTCCATAAAAAACTTTTCCCCAAAGTTAAATTCATCTTCTCCGAGATTCACCGCGTCATACTTCATTAACTCCATAGCGCGTAAATTTACAATTGTTCTCTGCGTATCCAACTGAACATTCTGAGTATTTTCATCTAAAAGCCCGGAACCAGAGAAGTTTCCTGAATCTAAGAGTAAAATATCAAAATTATTGCCCCTCAACCGCTTAATTAAGGTGGCACGCCGCGCTACGCCGCCATCAGGCTCGATCGGACAGCGACAAGGATAAAGCATAGCATGGGTTGATCCGGTATAAATTAAAGTAACCTCTTTAGCAAAAGAATTACTATAATTTAAAGACCAAAAAATGATAAATATGAATAAACCCGCTACTTTTCTTATCATATTTTTATGCCTTTAACTGTCAAAATATTTTCGAGCTTTTTTATCTTTTCCCCTGTCGCAACCGATATCGGGCTGTCCACGTTTAAAACACTGATTGCCTTGCCATCAGGTTTATCGCGGCCGATACTCATAGCTGCGATATTTATGCCTTCTTTCCCTAAAAACGTACCCAGGCTGCCGATTAAACCCGGCTTATCCCAATTTTCAATATAGATCATATCGCCAAGTGGCGTAAACTCTATGTAATATTCATCAATCTTAATTATCCTTGGCTGTTTGTTGCCGGATAGCGTCCCGGATATAACCCTTCTCTCCTTGTCGGTTTTAATCTCAAGTTGGATTAAATTTACAAATTCACCTTCTTTAGAAGACTTAGCCTCTTTAATCTTAATTCCCCTCTCTTTAGCCAGAGAAACAGCATTAATAAAATTAACCGTTTCTTTTAATATCGGAAAGAGCAAACCCTTAGATAAAGCCATAGTTAACGGGCTTAAGTTATAAGCAGATATCTCTCCGCTATAACTTATATCAAGCTCCTGGAATCTCCCTTCTACCACCTGGCCGGCAAATGCACCCATCCTCTCAGCTAACTTTATGTAAGGATCGAGCATTTTGCAAACTTCAGCTTCCAGGCAGGGATAATTCGCGGCATTACGTATCCCCTTGCCTAATAAAGCGTCGCGCACAATCTCGGCAACTTCAATTGCCACATTTACCTGGGCCTCTTCAGTAGAAGCTCCCAAATGCGGAGTAATGATGACATTATCCAACTTTAAGAGTCCGTTTTCAGGGGCTATTGGTTCTTTCTCAAAAACATCCAGCGCCGCTCCGGCGACATGGCCTTCTTTAACCGCCTTAATTAAAGCCAACTCGTCGATAATCCCGCCTCTGGCGCAATTAATAACACGCACGCCTTTTTTCATCTCGGCGAATTGTTTATCGGATATCATATGCCTGGTCTCATCAGTCATAGGAGTATGCACGGTGATGTAGTCCGCTTGCTGAAATAATTCTTTAAGCTCCACGACTTCTATGCCCAGAGATTCGGCAACATCGCGCGATAAGAAAGGATCATAAGCTAAAACACGCATCCCGAAAGAGAGCGCGCGTTTGGCTACTTCCTTGCCTATCCTGCCAAAACCAACTATGCCTAAAACTTTAGCGTAGAGTTCAACTCCCATAAACTTCGAGCGCTTCCATTCACCCTTCTTAGTAGAAGCGCATGCCTGAGGGATACTGCGCGAAAGCGAAAGGATCATACTAAATGCGTGCTCCGCGGTAGAAATAGTATTCCCTCCGGGGGTATTCATAACGATAATGCCCTTTTGCGTAGCCGCATCAAGGTCTACATTATCGAGCCCGACACCCGCACGCCCGATAACCTTAAGCTTGGCAGCAGCATCAATAATATCCTTTGTAACCTTAGTAGCGCTGCGCACCAAAAGCGCGTCGTAATCTTTTATTATATCTTTTAACTGCTCGGGCTTAAGATCGGTTTTCAGATCAACCTGAAATTCTTTGATCTCCCTTAAAATCTTTAAACCTTCCTCGGAAAGAGAGTCACTCACCAGAATTTTAATCATCTAAAAACCTCCAATTAACTTTTTAAGAATACTTCTTCCGCCGCTTTAATACCCGAGCCTAAGGCAAACTTATGGCCCATCTGCGACAGAACCTTCTCTAAACAAGAAATACCTGCAATAATATCGAACTCTTCAATATAGCCCATATGCGCAATGCGGATCAATTTGCCCTTCATCTCATCCTGCCCTCCGGCAATGGTTATACCGTAAGTGTCGCGCATAGTTTTGACAAGCTTTTCACCATCAATGCCTTGAGGAACTTTAGCCGCAGTCACCGCGTCTGACGCCGCGTTAGGAGCAAACAATTCCAAACCAAGGGCCTTTACCGCTGCTCTCGTCGCCTCCGCCATTATTTTATGCCGCGCAAAAATATTCCCCAAGCCGCTTTCTTTCATTATCCCTAAAGCTTCATTCAAAGCGATAATTAAAGTAATCGCAGGTGTAAATGGGGTATCAGCCTTATCAATCGCTTTTTTAGATTTTCTTAAATCAAAATAATAACGCGGCGACTTTGAGGCCTCAATCAACTTAAAAGCCTTTTGGCTCACGGAAATAAAACCTAATCCCGGAGGAAGCATAAGCCCTTTCTGCGAACCTGAAATAACCATATC
>JBAZGV010000078.1:0-4881 GCA_041652675.1 Candidatus Omnitrophota bacterium | reverse complement strand
TTGATTCATGGCGAGAGCCATAGAAGAGATTTCTTCAGGGGCGATTCCTATTCTAGGGTAAATTTAGCCGAGGCCTACAGGACATCTGTGGCAGTTGGGAAATGCCTGCCTTTTGCTTATTTATACACGGACGGGTTATTGACCGAAAAGGACGAATTTATTTTAAGGCAACTAAGATCTGCGCTTAGGTTTGATGTTATCCGGCGCGTAGCGGAATTTATCAGTCTAACTCAAGCCCGGAAACGAGAGAATAGAAATACAGGCCGGGTCCTTTTTGGCTTTACTGGTTTTGACTGTTCAGGCAAAAGTTATTTTTCAGGCACGGAACTGGCAAGGTGTTTACAGTGGCAGGGCAGGGATGTAGTGGTAGTTATGGCAGATTGGTCTATGGTGGATGAAGAAACCCGGCTTGCTGATCCGGATAAATATAGTATTTATGAGAATTGGTTTCCGTATGAAGAAACATTAATCCAGTGGTTAACAAAATTAGTTGATCCTCAAATATCCGAGCTTCCTTTAACTAATTTATATGTCTATGTTGACGGAAAGGGCAAGAGAGTCCACAGCGAGACATTACGCGTAGGGGATGATACGATTATCCTAGTGGACGGGCTTTTCCTGCAAAGGCCGCAAGTAAGGCGGTTTCTGGATGAAGTTGTTTATTTTGATATAACAGAGGAGGAATCCCTAAGGCGTCAATTAGAGCGCGATCCGGTTAAGATGAGGCGCACGCCAGAACAGGTTAGGCATTTAGTAAGGGATATATTCTTGTCCGCACACCGCAGATATATAGCAGAAGTTGATCCTATGGCAGATGCGGATATGGTTGTGGATAACAATGATTTCAATAATCCTTGGATTGTTAAAGAAGGTGTTATCAGCTCGCCGGCGCAGCAGGAAGGCCCGAAAAATAGAAACGTCCCCGCTTTATTCACTAATAATGAAACAGAAGTAATTTTCGCTGGGGTTAATCCTAATGAAATAAGGCCGAAGAATCGGCAGATTTTGCATAGGTTACTGTTATTGTGGGCAGAAATTGCTAGGTTGCCTTCTATTGAAGAGGTCAGGTTGAGCTACGTTGAAAAGAATAGGATGGAGTTGGCTGTGAATACTTCTTGGCCTGTGTGGAGATTAACCGAAGTAACATACCTATTCAAAAGGCATAAAAAAGAACTTATGATTTTCGGTTTGCATACCAAATTTAGTGCGTGTGGAGATTATAATCCCAGAGGCCTGTTGTTATTACTATTTCTTCTTTGGAATTATCACGCAGATAGAGTTGTTATTCTTGATTCTCTCGGTTGTCATGGGGGGGTGGGCCAGATAGAGAGTTATCATGCATTATCTAGAGAAGGGATTTTGACTTCTGGCCATGATATATCAGGCAGGCTAACACATGATAATGTTGTAAAAGATAACTTAACGAAACTTCTTGTTAGTGACGAAAGATTAAGAGCATTCATTATGGGCAATAGAAGAGTATCTAGCCCTATATACGGTATGCAGCAAGAGGCCAATATTTCACCGGATTTCTCTAGAGGCGTTGGTTGTAAACGAATTAAAATGCTTTTATCTCGTGATGAAATGCAGGAACTACGCGGTAGATCAGCTGGGTATTTATTGCAGTTATTTGATGATCAAACAAGTGAGAATGAGTTTCGCAGGCAGGCGGCTATTTTATTGCTTTGCGTAAGCGAAGATTACGAAAATAGTTTATCGGCAATAGGACAAAGTTTACAGGATAGAAGCAATTATGTAAAGGAATTGGCTGCTATTGCCTTAACCAGATTTGACTGTGAGGAGGTAATTAATCTGCTCAAGGATTATGTATGCCGTGTGATCCGCTTTAAAAATTTTCATTGCGCGACCGCAGGCATATTGGCGATAGGTTGTGTAGGATGCGGTAATGTGAGCTTACGCGGATATAGTGAAGAAGCATTGAATTGGCTTGAAAGTGATGTGAGGGAAAAAGGGCATGATTTGCGTTGGTATTTGCAAGATATTTCTGTAGCGAAAAAGTTTCTTGATCTGGAGGATGATACATTTTCCGGCATATCATTAAGGATGGGCAAGGGCGATACTAGCAAGGCAGCAATAAAAAAAGAAGCAAAACGGATATGTAAAATTATAAGTGTCGTAGAGGCTACTAAGAGGAAAGACTATACGCTTGAATTTATTGAGATGGTATTATTATTACATGCTGATGGATTGTTTAAAGTATTAAGGAGTTACATAGGAGATGATTGGGGAGGTAGGAGAAAGGACGGCTCCAGCCCAGCGCAGGAAACGAAAAACGCAAGACGCACGACGCAAAACGCCCCCGCCGTAGGCGGGTCCGCCTTCGGCGGAAGCTCGCCGGCGGGGGTAGGCAAAGAAGAGATATATGTAGGCAATGATCACATCGGTTTCGTTGACTTTGCTGCCGGTAGAATTCAGGTAATAAATTATCAGGGAAGAGGCACGGATGGAATCGTCGTGAATAAAGGCATAGACGTACCTGTTATGTTTGAATTTCATACGGGAGGATGCGTAGTAATGTGTTGTTTTGCTAAAGATTCATCCGGTGCGATTATAGGAAGTTTTGGAAGTGCGACTCATTGGGGTAGGATTATCCATATGGAGACATCCGCAGGTATCGTTAAAGTTTCATATCTTGGTGTCGAATGGAACCATTCGCCGTTACCCGAATATTGGCACCGTGTTATGCCCGCCTACGCTTTGAAAGCAGCTAATATTACTAAGACGAGGGAATTCTCAATATTTAAGTCCAGCTCGCCGGTAAAGAATGCGTTAGTACCGGCTATCTCCCGCGGAATAGCTGTTGGTCAAACAAAAGGATTGTTTAGAATTAATCATAATACGGGCAGGCGGCATCTAAGGCGTTATCCAAAACTGATAATAGGAAACGAAGCGGATTTAGAGCTCGGGAGCCGGGTTGTATTAGAATCAGAAGAGTTTAATGAAAGGCATGCCGGGTTGACATACGATGTTCTTATGCCGGAATTAAGGGCAGGCGTTGTTGATAATCATACGGTCCAGTTTCTGATGATTAAACTGGCGTACGCCCTTGGTTTTCTTGAGGGTTCAGGAAAGACATTAATACACGTTGATACAGCGCACCATTGGGATCTAAATGGTATTAACCATTTCAGGGATTATCATCCTGATTCGCCTTTTCGTGAACAAATAAGGTATTTCTCTGAAGTTTTGGATGCTCAATCTGATTTCGGAATTGAATCGCACATTACTCCTTTGGTACTCGATGGGACTTTTACGCGGGTGATACAAGTAACGGGTAACCTACAACCAGAAATAGAAGCACGGATAGTTTATGTTGTTGCTGGTGATGAAAAAAGAGGTAGATTCATAAGGGATCTCGCATATCCTGAAACAACGTTGGCTCATCAGCTGAAAATTGGAAAAGATCCTTTGATTCTTTTACGGATTCCCATGGTGTCCGTGCCTTTGAATAAATTAGCGGGGTATCTTGTTGGTATTCCTGTTTGCGATCGGGTTTTAGGTTTCGATGTAGATTCATGTGTGTCACAAAGAGGAGAAATTGTTGACGAGAGAGGCTTTAAATTTTGGCAAGATACGCCTTTAGAATTTGCCTTTTCCTGTTTTAGTACCAGCCCGGGGTTTGCTGAGCAAGATCAGGCAATCAAATTTTGTAAGGTTATGTTGGAGAGTTGGAGAAGAAAAATCAAGCGGGCTAATACAGGCGGAAACAGTTTTTCTCCTAGAGTAGAAACTATTTCTAGTCCAATTCCTGTTTGCTGTCAAGGCAGGGGGACAGTGGGTGCGGTGGTTGGAATGATTAGCAGCCCGGCGCAGAAAGCGCCGCAAAGCGCACGACGCATAACGCACAACGCAAGCGCCAGCTCGCCGGCGAATATGAGAAATAATCTCGGTTCTTTTCTCGCCTCATTATTTAAGGGCCATGTTTTACTTAGTGTAGATTTCCCTGTCAGTTATTTAGGTAGAGAGGATAAGAAGGCGCGTTTAGATCTTTTGCAGGAGCAAATTTTTAGTGCTTGCGATAGAATTAGAGAAGAAATCGCGGCTTTGGGATATGGCCGGGAATTAGCAAAAGATATATTTGCCGTCTTAGGGAATTGTATAGATAACGCTTTTGATGCTACTTTTATGCGTGCCGATGAAGAAGGTTTTGGCTCTATAATGGGAAAATTCGTTACCTTCCAAGTATGCTATGATGAATACCATGGAACCCTTAATTTTATCATCGTTGATCACGGTAGTGGTATTCAGCGAGATACATTTGAGGCTTGGGAACAGCAGCATTTTTTCACAACCAAGTTTTATGCATTGGTATGGGGTAGCTTAGGCGAGGGAGTAGCTATTGCCCTTAAGCGTGCTTTATACTGTCAGTTCAGTGTCCGTTTTTTCCACGGCCCAGCCTGTGAATTTTATCAAGATTCCGCAGGATTACTGAGCACAGTAGCTGCGAAAAAGGAAGATACGGGAACTACAGTGGTGCTTTCTGTAAATTATGTGGATGCAGGCCGGACGCCGCCGACAGTAGGCGCGTTGTCGCCGTTACTGGAGGAAGCCAAGTTTTCCTCGCCGGCGGTGCCGTATTGCCCCATACGCATGCAAAGAGTAAGCGAGGCGGCAGTGCGTAATGAATTTACTTTAGCAAGCGATGCAGGGGCAGATGGCCAGAGATATATCGAAGAGGTTATAAACGAAACACGTGCGGTGTTAGGTAGAATGGATGAGCAGATTGCCGCGACTTTGGAAAGATTAGTGCATTCTTTGGTTATCCGCGCCGGGCCGTTTACCAGCATACAAACTGCATTTGACAACGGTATATTATATTGCCGACAGGCATTACTGCAAGATCGAGAACATACCCGCATC
>JBAZGV010000077.1:0-4941 GCA_041652675.1 Candidatus Omnitrophota bacterium | reverse complement strand
TATCTCTCCGCCATCGGCAATATTAATAAAAGCTCCCTGCGGTAGAAGGAAACGCTCTAATTCCCTGCCCTGTTTATCATTAATACTCACATAGCCATTACGGTTCAAGACGACAAATTCTTTATTTTTAGCCGTAACTCTTAAGTTATGATATTTAATAACACCCTTATTTTTTGATTTTATGAAAGATTGTTCTACTTTTCTGGAAGCAGTACCACCGATATGGAAGGTTCTCATGGTTAGCTGCGTACCTGGTTCGCCTATACTCTGGGCAGCAATAACACCGACTGCTTCACCCAATTCCACGATCCTGCCTGAAGCCAGATTCCTGCCATAACACTTAGTGCAGACTCCCCGGCCATTCTCACAAGTCAAAGCGCTACGGATACGTATTTTCTCAATACCTAAACTCTCGATCTTATCCGCTTTTTCTCCGGTTATTTCATGGCCTGCCTCAACTATAACTTCATCAGTAATAATATCGACAACGTTATCCAATACAACTCTGCCTACAATACGGTCCTTTAGGGAAACGACTTCTTCGTCTCCCTCGATAATAGCAGCTACGGTAATACCATTTAGTGTCCCGCAATCAAGCTCAGCGACAATAACCTCTTGCGCCACATCTACGAGCCTGCGGGTTAAATAACCTGCATCCGCAGTCTTTAAAGCGGTATCAGCAAGCCCCTTACGCGCACCATGAGTTGAAATAAAATACTCCAAAACATTCAAACCTTCCCTGAAGTTCGCGGTAATTGGATTTTCGATAATTTCTCCTGAAGGCTTAGCCATAAGCCCACGCATACCGGCTAACTGCCTTATCTGAAGGCGCGAACCACGCGCACCGGAGTCCGCCATCATAAATATAGGGTTAAAACGATCCATGCCTTTAAACAAGAGATCGGAAACCTCATCAGTGGCATGAGTCCAAATATCAATTATTTTAGCCTTACGCTCGCTATCAGTAATCACACCCTTACGATATTGATCTTCAACTTTAGCTACTTTTTCTTTTGAATCTTTCAAAACCTCATTTTTGGCTTCCGGAACACAAAGATCATCTATCCCGATAGATATTCCGCCTAAGGTCCCCATTTCAAAACCTAACTTTTTAATATCATCTAGCAGTTTAATTGTTGCGCCGTGGCCAAATCTCTTATAACACTCAACCACTATATCTGAAACTCTACCCTTATTTAATTCCCTATTAATAAAACCAAACTCATCCGGAAGCACTTGATTAAATAATACTCTACCCACGGTAGTAGTAATATTCTGCTTAAGAAGAATGAATTTCTTATCATCCAAATCAAATAAACTATTAACCCTCAAACTTATACTTGCATTTAAGCCCACAGCTCCATCGTTATAAGCGATGATTACCTCGTCGCTATTAGAAAATGCTTTGCCCTCTCCTTTAACGCCCATTCTCTCTTTCGTTAAATAATATACTCCGAGAATTATATCTTGAGTGGGAGCAACTACCGGCCGGCCGTCAGAAGGAGAAAAAACATTATTTGCCGAAAGCATCAATATCTTAGCCTCAAGCTGCGATTCCAAAGAAAGCGGAACATGAACGGCCATCTGATCGCCGTCAAAATCCGCGTTAAAAGCGGTACAAACCAAAGGGTGTATCTTAATAGATTTGCCTTCGATTAAAAGCGGCTGAAAAGCCTGAATACCTAAACGGTGCAGAGTCGGAGCGCGGTTTAAAAGTACCGGGTGATCCTTTATAACTTCATCTAAAATATCCCAAACTTCAATCTTTCCTCGCTCAACCATCCTTCGTGCGCCTTTTATCGTATGCACAAAACCCTTTTCTCTTAGTTTCTTGATGATAAAAGGTTCGAATAATTCTAATGCCATCTGCTTTGGAAGCCCGCATTCATGAAGCTTTAACTCTGGCCCGACAACAATAACGGAACGGCCGGAGTAATCCACACGCTTACCTAAAAGATTCTGCCTAAACCGGCCTTGTTTACCCTTTAACATATCCGAGAGCGACTTTAATGGCCGGTTGTTCGCGCCCATTACCGCCTTGCCATGCCTGCCGTTATCTAATAAGGCATCTACCGCCTCCTGTAACATACGCTTCTCATTACGAATAATAATCTCCGGCGCATTTAAATCCATTAACTTTTTTAAACGATTATTACGGTTAATTACCCGGCGATATAAATCATTGAGGTCTGAAGTTGCGAACCTTCCGCCATCTAGAGGGACTAACGGCCTTAAATCCGGAGGAATAACAGGCAAGATATCCATAATCATCCAATCAGGATGATTACCAGATTTCTTGAAATCCTCTACAACTTTTAAGCTCTTTAATCCTTTTCGATTTCCTAACGCGTCTTTGGATTTCTCAATATCTTTTCTTAACTTCCTGCATTGAGCATCCAGATCCAATTCCTTCAGAAGATCACGAATTGCTTCAGCCCCTATTTTAGCTTTAAAAGTAGCGCCATACTTATTCACTGCTTCCTGATATTTTTCTTCTGAAAGCAGGTCTTTCTTTTTTAAAAGGCTGGTTCCGGGATCAACAACAACATATTCTTCATAATAAATAATCTTTTCCAAATCGCGTAATCCGATATCTAACAACGCGGACATGCGCGACGGTACTGCTTTAAAAAACCATATATGCGTAACCGCAGTAGCTAAATCAATATGCCCCATGCGTTCACGCCTAACACTGGAACGGTCAACAGTAACTCCGCAACGATCACAGGTAATACCTTTAAATTTAATCCCTTTATATTTACCGCAGTTGCATTCCCAATCGCGGACCGGGCCAAAGATTTTTTCGCAGAAAAGCCCGTCTTTTTCCGGCTTTAACGTCCTATAATTAATCGTTTCAGCCTTCCTAACTTCTCCCTTAGACCATGATTTAATTATCTGAGGAGATGCGATTTTTATGGAAATACTGTCGAAAGATACTATCTCGTCCATTATTTGGCCTTTTCTGTCCGGATATCTAAACCCAGACCCTGTAATTCTTTAATCAAAACGTTAAATGATTCCGGAGTCCCATGAGTCAAACGCTGTTCGCCTTTTACAATAGCCTCATAGATACGCGTCCTGCCGGATACATCGTCACTTTTGACCGTTAACATCTCTTGTAAGCTAAATGCCGCGCCATATGCCTCTAAAGCCCAGACTTCCATCTCCCCTAACCTCTGTCCGCCAAATTGCGCCTTCCCACCTAACGGCTGTTGAGTAACTAATGAATACGGGCCTATGGAGCGAGCGTGTATTTTTTCATCAACCAAATGAATAAGTTTCATTACATACATATAACCCACAGTAACTTTGTGTTCGAACGGATCACCGCTATAACCATCATAAAGCGTAGTTTTGCCATCCGCAGGCAAACCAGCTTTTTTAAACATATCTTTGATCTCTTGCTCACTCGCACCGTCGAAAACAGGAGTACCGACATGAAGGCCGAGCATCTTTGCAGCCCAACCTAAATGGCATTCCAGGATCTGGCCTACATTCATACGTGAAGGGACACCCAGTGGATTAAGCACAACCCCTACTGGAGAACCGTCCGCCATAAAAGGCATATCCTCTTCAGGCAAGATCTTCGCGACGACACCCTTATTTCCATGGCGGCCAGCGAGTTTATCGCCTTCAGCGATTCTGCGCTTGGTAGCAATATAAACTACCACTCTCTTTAACACCCCGGCAGGAAGTTCATCTCCACGCCTTACCTTTTCAATCTCCTGCTCTTCTTCGGAAATTAATTCCTGAACCTGCTCATCAAATGAAGCAGATAATATTTTCGCCTCTTCATTATCGCTAAAATCATACTTCTCTAATTTCTTCTTATCAATACCGAGAAGTTGAGACAATCTAATCGTCTTCTCAGTTTGTACAAATTCTATCTCCTGCTTATAGTAAGCTTTTAATTCACGAATCTTGGCAAATTCTTTTGTCTTTTCTTCCTTTGTTTTTCTGCCACGATCTTTACGCGAAAAAATATGGACATCTATGATTACACCTTCCACTCCCGGAGGCGCGATCAAAGAAGTATCCCGGACATCCCCGGCCTTTTCACCAAAAATAGCCCTTAAGAGCCTTTCTTCAGGTGAAGGCTCAGAATCAGTCTTAGGGGTAATCTTACCTACTAATATATCTCCCGAGGAAACTTCCGCACCAATGCGAATAATTCCATTCTCATCAAGATTTCCTAAGGCCTCTTCGCTAATATTTGGAATATCGCGGGTTATCTCTTCATTGCCTAAGCGTGTCTCTGTAGCTTCTATATCGAACTCCTCTATATGTATAGAGGTAAATGTATCTTCTTTAACCAGCCTTTCGCTGATAAGAATTGCATCTTCAAAATTATATCCTCTCCAAGGCATAAAAGCTACCAAGACATTTTTACCTAAAGCCAGCTCACCGTCTTTAGTCCCTATCCCATCCGCGATTATGTCGCCCTTCTCGATCTTATCTCCGAGATTAACAATCGGCCTTTGATTTAAACAAGTATCATTATTCGTACGCAAAAATTTCTTAAGATGATAGATTTTTTTCCCGACTGTGATTGAAGAAGCATCGACGCTCGTTACTTTTCCGCTATCTTCAGCTACAACTACAGTTCCGGAATCACGTGCTACTTTTTCCTCCATCTGCGTCCCCACAATTGGAGCCTCGGTGATCATAAGCGGCACTCCCTGTCGCTGCATATTTGACCCCATAAGTGCGCGGTTAGCATCATCATGCTCTAAAAATGGTATCAAAGAAGCGGCCACAGAAACCAACTGTTTAGGAGAAACATCCATATACTCAACCTGCTTAGCGGGTACCTTAGGAAAATCATTCTTGTACCGGCAGGAAATCTCTTTTTCTAAGAAATGCCCATCTTCATCTAAGGCAGCATTAGCTTGAGCTATGATCTTATCTTCTTCAATATCCGCTGTAAGATATTCAATCTTC
>JBAZGV010000076.1:0-4946 GCA_041652675.1 Candidatus Omnitrophota bacterium | reverse complement strand
ATTATTAAGGCTACGTTTGATTACCAAACGTGGCTTTTCATCTGTCCCATGCATCTTCATTTTTATTCGACGATGCCTTTTTAATCTTGAAAGTTCTTTTTTATTCACCCCGCACCTTCCCCCCCCCTCGTGCTTCTCTATTTACCGCCGCTTCCGGTTGCCTGAGCCTTGCCTATTTTTTTCTTTACATGTTCGCCTAAGAAACGAATCCCCTTACCTTTATAAGGCTCAGGTGGATATATAGAACGTATCTCAGTAGAAATCTTACCAACCAATGCTTTATCTATTCCGGTTATAACCAATTGGGTCGGCTTAGGTGCCTCAATCTTAATGCCTTCGGGTATGGGGAAATTTATCTGATGCGAAAAACCCAAGACCATATTTAAATTAGCCCCTTGAACCGCCGCCTTAAAACCTACACCAATTATCTCAAGCTCCTTTTTATAACCCTCGGTAACACCTTTAATCATATTAACAACAAGCGCACGAAACAAACCGTGTAAAGATTTATCCGTCTTAATATCCGTTAATCTTTTAACTAAAATCTGATTATCCTTCATCTCCAAAGTTATACGCGGGGATAACACTAAGCTTAGCTTTCCCTTAGGCCCTTCGACAAAAATGATATTATCCCTCACCTCAACTTTAACTTCTTTTGGAACTATTATAATTTTTTTACCTATCCTGGACATTTTACACCTTATGTTTTACCAAATATATCCGATAACTTCTCCGCCTAAACCCTCTTGACGAGCAGATTTATCAATCATGATTCCCTTGGGGGTTGAGATTATCGCAATGCCTTTGCCCCTTAAAACTGCCGGTACTTTCTTATGTTTTACATAAAGACGTAAACCCGGACGAGATATACGTTTAATATTCCTTATCGCCGATTTCGTGGCAATGTATTTCAAATAAATCCGGGCCAACCCTTGCTTTTTATCTTCAATAAGCTTAAAATTTTCAATATACCCCTCTTCTTTGAGTATACCCAAAATTGCTTTTATTGTGTTTGACGCTGGCACATCCACAATCTCTTTCTTAATCATAATTGCGTTGCGTATTATTGTGAACACATCAGCTATTAAATCAGATCTTGACATTTATTGAGCTCCTTTAGTTCTTATTTAGCGAAATCCGCCGCTAGGCGGATATCACCATTCTACCAACTTGCTTTTTTTACTCCCGGTATCATCCCTTGCCAGACCAATTCCCTAAAACATAAACGGCATAATTGAAATCTACGAAGATACCCTCCTGACCTACCACATATTACGCAACGATTATGTTGCCTTGACGGAAACTTAGCTTTCCTTTTCCACCGAGCTATCTGTGAATTCTTAGCCATATTTTGAATTAATCCTTAATAGTTTTTCCCGCCTGCCTATTTAAACAAAAGGCGGGATTCCGCATTATTTTTGTTCATTCTGGCGAAAAAAAGGCATGCCGAATAATTTTAACAATGCGCGCGCGTGATCGTTTGATTTAACATTCTTGATTACAAAAGTAATATCCATCCCCTGCGTCCGTGTAAGCCTATCATATTCAATTTCAGGAAATATCCCCTGCTCGCTTAAGCCTAATGTATAATTTCCCGCTTTATCAAATGCATTTAAAGGGACCCCACGAAAATCACGGATTCGCGGAAGAGCAATATTAATTAATCTGTCCATGAATTCATACATCATCGCCCTGCGCAAAGTAACCTTGCAGCCGATAGGAGATCCTTCTCTGATCTTAAAATTTGCGATAGCTTTCTTAGCCCTGCGCATAATAGGCTTCTGCCCTGTTATTACCGCTAACTCTTCTATAGATTTTTCTAAAATCTTAACATCCTGCGCTCCCTCACCAACGCCCATATTTACGACAATTTTATCTACCCGCGGAACAGCCATTTTATTCTTGATTCCGAATTCCTTCATCATCTGCGGGACTATTTCTTTTCTGTATTTTTCTAATAATCTGGGGCTCATCTTATATGACCTCTTTGCAAGACCGGCAAATTCTGGATTTTGTGCCGTCTTTCGAAATTATAAAACCTACTTTGACCGCGCGATTACAACTTTTACAAACTAAAGCAATATTAGAAACGCTTATAGGCATCTCAATAGAAATAATACCACCCTTCTGATCCTGGCTACTTTGACGCTTGTGTTTCTTAGCTAAATTTATCCCTTCGACAAGAGCGCGCCCGGCCTCTAAAGATACGCTTAAAACCTTGCCCTTCTTGCCCTTATCTTTACCTTTAATCGCTTGAATCGTATCGCCTTTTTTGATTTTTTGCATTTATATAACCTCAGGTGCCAAAGATATAATTTTAGTAAAATTCTTATCCCTAAGTTCCCGCGCTACCGGGCCGAATACGCGCGTACCTCTAGGATTGGATTTTTCATCTATAAATACTATGGCATTACGGTCAAACCTTAAAACAGACCCATCCGCACGCCTCACCGGGTGCCTAGTCCTAACTATTACCGCCCTGCCTACCTCACCCTTTTTTACCGTTGCTCCCGGAGAAGATTCCTTAACGTTAACCTTAATGACATCTCCTATAATAGCAATCATGCAATTTTTCTTACCTAAGACTCCGATCATAGAAACTCGCTTAGCTCCGGTGTTATCAGCTACATCTAATATACTACGCAACTGAATCATTATTCGGTCTCCTTTACATCATCTATCGCGATATTTGCAGCTTCCGCCTTCTTAACTACCTTTAATACCCGAAAACGCTTATCCTTGGAAAGAGGCCGGGTTTCTTCTATGCGTACAGTATCCCCTAATTTAGCAATGCCTTTTTCATCATGGGCCTTAAATTTATTATGGCTTTTCATAATACGTGAATACTTAGGGTGCTTACTTATACTTAAAACCTTTACGACTACAGTCTTTTGCATTTTGTCGCTAACAACTAACCCTGTAAGTTCTTTTCTTTTGCCCATTATATTTTTCTTTCCTTTAGATGAAGCATAGTCTCAATTCGCGCAATTGTCCTTTTAACCAAAGAAAACATATGCGGCTTCTCAACTCTCCCTGAATAACGCCCGAGGTTCAATTTAAATAACTCCTCTTTTAAGCCCTTTTCTTTATCTAAGAGTTCAGCCTTGGATAAATTAGCTAAATCTTTTATTTTTTCTTTTTTCATCTTTTTATCTCTGTGTCCGAGTTACAAATCTAGTCCTAAGTGGAAGCTTATAAGCTACAAGGCGGAAACACTGACGAGCGTATTCTTCAGGAACACCGCCTAATTCAAATAATATCTTGCCTCTTTTAACTACTGCTACCCAATGATCAAGATCGCCCTTACCCTTACCCATGCGTACTTCTGCCGGTTTTTTAGTAATGGATTTATCCGGGAAAATCCTAATCCAGAGTTTTCCACCCTTGTGCAATTGACGAGCAATAATTACACGCACTGCCTCAATCTGATTATTCTTAATCCAGCCATTATCCAGGCACTTTAATCCAAATTCCCCAAAAGCTAAATCCGCTCCGGTTGTAGCAACCCCCCTGCGTTGGCCTTTTTGTAATTTACGGTATTTTACCCTCTTAGGCATTAAAGGCATGCTATTTTATCTCCTTTACAACTTCAGCTTTATCTTTTCCCGGAACATCTCTTCTCGCGCCTATCTTGCCCAAGATATCACCTTTATAAATCCAGACCTTAACTCCGATAAGACCATACATAGTCAGGGCTTCTGCAAAACCATAATCTATATCCGCGCGTAATGTTTGAAGCGGAACCTTACCTTCTTTATACATTTCAGTACGCCCCATCTCTGCTCCATTGAGCCGCCCGGAACAAGAAACCCTTATGCCCTTAACCCCGGAGTTCATAGATTGCTCCATAGCGCGCTTGACTGCCCGGCGAAAAGCTACTCTCTTCTCCTGTTGAAAAGCAATATTCTCCGCGACTAACTGAGCATCCCAAGATGGATTCTTAATCTCTTCAATATCAATAGCAACCTCTTGCTTAGCCATAACATTCAGGTCTTCTCTTAAGCGTTCAATATCAGAACCGTGACGCCCGATAATAATACCCGGCCGAGCAGAAAATATTTTAATTTTAATTTTTGCTGCTAATCTCTCGATAACAATTTTAGAGACTGCTGCCTGCTTAAATCTTTTCTTTATAAATTTACGGATATTGTAATCCTGATAAATAAATTTTGGATAATCTACGGTAGAAGCAAACCAACGGCTATTCCAATTACGAATAAAACCTAACCTTAAAACTAAAGGGCTAACCTTTTGACCCATTATTTATTCTCCTGATCTTTTAAATCCAGCTCTATCCTAATATGAGCGGTTCTTTTTAATATCGGTTGCGCCCGGCCAAAAGCAGCCGCTTTGAATCTCTTCCAGCTTGGGCCAACATTACAGACAATTTTAGATATATATAATTGCTCAACATTGAAACCTTTAACCTTAGCATTCGCAATCGCCGACTTAAGTATCTTAATTAAATACTCCTTAGGGCGCTTATTAAGATGGAAAAGTATACTTACGGATTCTTTAGCATCTTTATTACGGATTAAATCCATAACCTGCCTAACCTTACTTGGTGAAATCCTTAAAAATTTACCTTCTGCTTTAGCTATCATTTTTTTATGTTTTCTCTAACGCCTTCTTAGCTTTTATACCACCGTGTTTCCTAAATATCCGAGTAGGAGAAAATTCCCCTAACTTATGGCCGACCATATTCTCGGTGACAAATACAGGAATATGCCTCTTACCGTCATAAACCGCAAAAGTAAGGCCCACAAATTCAGGTATTATAGTCGAACTTCTTGACCAAGTCTTGATTGCCTGACGTGTTCCGGATTTACGCTGTTGATCTACTTTTCTTGTCAACCTCTCTTCAACATAAGGGCCTTTTTTTAATGATCTTGGCATTATGGCTTCCTTCTCTTAAGAATAAACTGATTAGAATACCTATTCGGATT
>JBAZGV010000075.1:0-4949 GCA_041652675.1 Candidatus Omnitrophota bacterium | reverse complement strand
ATTATCAGATAACTCCAGAAATTTCTTTATCCTCTCATCCGCGCTCTGATTACAGGAAAATATAATACTTAAATTACTGCTATTTAAACTGCTTAAAGCAGGATCAAAATATCCGTCGAAAACAACCCAGGCCATGTTATTTTCGCTCCCGCATAACTTTTTCATCCTAATAAGTTCAATAAGCTTTACTCTGGAATCAGAGTATTTTTTAGGCGAGTTTTCTATGAACTTGCGGTGATGCGTTATGTTGCACCCGTCGATGATGTAATGTAAGGACATAAATAAGGCCTCCTAATGCCCCGTAGATTATGATAAAAGCGAAAGAGAGCAAAGACATCGCTATGGCTAACTGCTTTACGACGCCTACCTTGGCAAAATAGACCACGAAGAGATTCTCCCGTAACCCAAGCCCCCCAAGAGCGACAGGAAGCAGCGTGATCGCTCCTATTATCGGTAGAAAAATAAAATAATAGATAGGATCAATCTTTATACCCAGCGATAACGCGATAAAATAGATACTTGCCGGAGCGATAACCTGAATCATAAAAGATATAAATAAATTTCCGAAAATCATCTTCTTGTGGTTTCGAACAACATGTATTTCGTGATGCAGCCCCTTAATCAACTCCTTTATTCTGCCTGCTCCGGGTGTACTAAGAAATTTAGTAATCCTTGAATAAATAAAACTATTAAAAAGGACTAACGTAACCAAAACTAATATTGCGATAATTACAATTACCGAAGACAAAACAACCTTATCCTGTACTATCCCCTTGCCGAATAGAAGCGCTAATATAACCACGATAACCAGCCCAATATACCCGCTCAATCTATCAAGAAAAACAGTAGCGATCACCTCTTTGGTCTTTTGAGTATGCCCAGCAAGATCAGCAGCCCTGACAAGATCGCCGCCTATAGTTGAAGGGAGAAAAATACTAAAGAAAACTCCTCCGGAGAATGAAATAACCAGCCTTTTTAAGGGAATATTTATACCTGCGGATTTAAGCAACATCTGCCAACGTAGAAAACCAAGGAGATAAATAATGAAAAAAATCAGGAATCCTACAGCCAAAAGCGCCTTATCTGCGCTTTTTATATCAATTATGAGATCGTGAACATTTATTTTGTTAAATTTAAAGAGCAAGACCAACAGAACAGCGCTTATACCAACTCTTAGCAATACCGCTAATATTTTTTTGAACTTATCCACTTATTTAAGCTCTTTTCCTGTTAGCTTACTATACGCCTCAAGGTACTTTTGAGTGGTTTTTGCGATAATACCATCAGGAAGCATCGGCGCAGGCGGGATCTTATCCCAATTTAGGGTTTCCAGATAGTCTCGCACAAACTGTTTGTCAAAACTAGCCTGAGCCCTGCCAGGCGCATATTCATCCGCCGGCCAGAAACGCGAGGAATCAGGGGTGAGTACTTCATCGATAAGAATAATCTTGTCATTATAAATCCCGAACTCAAACTTAGTATCAGCAATAATTATCCCCCTGCTTAACGCATAATCGCTTACCTTCTTATAAATAGCGATACTTGCCCGGGCAATAGCTTTAGCATTTTCTTCTCCGATTAAATCTTCCACATACTCCTGGCTAACGTTCTGGTCATGCCCGACATCCGCTTTAGTTGAAGGCGTAAATATTATTTCTGGTAATCTATCTGACTCTTTTAAACCTGCAGGTAATTTAATACCGCAAACAGACCGGCTTCTCTGGTACTCCTTCCATCCTGATCCAGATAAATAACCCCTGACAATACATTCTACAGGCAGGGGCTTACTTTTTATTACCAACATTGAACGCCCATATAAATCATCTTTATATTTTACTAAATCCTGAGGATATTTACTTAAGTCAGAAGTAATAAGGTGGTTGGGTATTAGATCTTTTGTAAAATCGAACCAGAAATTTGAGATGGCGGTCAGAACTTCACCCTTATAAGGTATCCCGCAAGGCAATACAACATCGAAACAAGATATCCTGTCACAAGAAACAATCAAAAGTTTATCCCCTAAATCATAGACATCCCTAACCTTGCCTTTACGGAAAAGCTTTAAACCCTTAAAATCAGTATTTAGTAAAACTTTATCTAACATTAGACTTAAGCCTTTTTTGTAAGTTTTCATATTCATCCCACAAACGAGATGGCATATCTTTCTTAAACTGACTAAAGAATTTCTTAATACCCTTTAATTCCTCAAGCCAGGCTTTACTCTCTACCTGAAGAAGTTTATCCAAAGCGCCTTCAGATAAATCAAGCCCGGTCATATCAATATCTGCCGGATAAGGCACATAGCCAATAGGGGTTTCTTTTGCCCCTACCTTATTATTGCAACGGTCAAGCACCCATTCTAAAACCCTTAAGTTCTCTTTAAATCCCGGCCATAAGAATCTTCCCTTATCATCCGTCCTGAACCAATTAACATGAAATATTTTTGGCGCTTTGGGCATACGTTTACCCATATCCAACCAATGTTTAAAATAATTCGCCATATTATAACCACAGAAAGGAAGCATAGCCATAGGGTCGCGCCTTACTTCACCTAATTTACCGACTTGAGCAGCAGTCCGCTCAGAAGCCATAGTTGCTCCGGTAAAAACTCCGTGCTGCCAATTAAACGCTTCATAAACTAAAGGCGCAAGATGTTGCCTGCGGCCGCCAAAGACAATCGCTGATATAGGCACACCGTGATGCTGCTCCAGCCTAAAAGATACTGAGGGACAATTAACAATAGGAGAAGTGAAACGGCTATTAGCCTGAGCGCCTAGGATAGGTTTACCATCTTGATCCTTCATTCCCGGTTTCCAAGGACGCCCCTGCCAATCAATACCACTGACAGGCACTTCGCCATCCGCACCTTCCCACCAAACTGTCTTATCAGGTTTTAATAGAACATTGGTATAAATTGTATTCTTCTTTACTGTTTCAACCATATTAAAATTAGTATGCGAGTTTGTCCCGGGAGCAACGCCGAAAAAACCTGATTCAGGATTAATCGCCCAAAGCGCGCCATCTGAATCAACGCGCATCCAAGCGATATCATCACCTACAGTCCAGATACGATAACCTTTTACCTTTAAGCCTTCCAGAGGAACAAGCATAGCTAAATTTGTTTTGCCACAGGCGCTGGGAAAAGCAGCAGCAATATATTCAATATGGCCGTTAGGTTCTTCAATGCCCATAATCAACATATGCTCCGCAAACCAGTGTTCACGCCGGGCAATAAAGCTAGCAATGCGCAACGAGAGGCATTTCTTTCCTAAAAGCACGTTACCACCATATCCTGAACCGACACTCCAAATGGTATTGTCTTCCGGAAAATGCAATATCATCCTTTTATTTATATCAAGATCAGCTTTAGAGTGCAGGCACTTGGTAAAATGATCTTTTTCTTCAAGGTGCCTCAAAACCGAATTTCCAACACGTGTCATAATCAACATATTTAAAACTACATACCTCGAATCAGTTAACTCAACTCCAATCTTACTGAATTCAGAACCAACTGGCCCCATGGAAAAAGGAATTACGTACATTTTCCTATTAGCCATTGCACCCTTAAATATAGCCTTAGCTTTTCTATAAGCGTTACCGGGAGACATCCAGTTATTCGTAGGGCCGGCATCCCTCTTGCTCTTCGTACAGATAAAAGTAAGATGCTCGGTACGCGCGACATCATCAATAGCCGTGCGGTGCAGGAAACAACCCGGAAGCTTCTCTTGGTTTAACTGACTTAATTCACCAGATTCTAATGCCTCTTTCTCTAAGGCAACTCTCTGGCCATCCGTGCCATCTACCCAAACAATCTCTTCCGGCCGGCAGAGCTTAGCCATTTTACTAACCCAATCTTTTAGCTTTTTATTATGCGTAGGAAATTTATTCATGATTTTAAAAGATATTTGTGCACGGAATCAGCCGCAGTCGCGCCATCTCCACATGCACTTACTACCTGATAGAGGCTTTTATCTACACAATCTCCGCAAGCAAATATCCCCTCCTTAGAAGTCTGCATCTTCTGGTCGATAATTATAAATCCTAACTCATTTGTCTTTACTGCCTTTTTTATAAACTCTGTATTTGGAGCAATGCCTACAAAAATGAAAACACCCTGACAAATAATATCTGAATCTTTACCGGTCTTAATATTTTTTACCCTGACCCGTTCTACCTTCTGTTCTCCCGCTATCTCTTCAACTACACTATCCAATATAAATTTTATTTTAGGATTCGCTTTAACCTTATCAACTAGAATTCCAGAAGCGCGAAACTCGCCGCGCCGATGGACAAGATACACTACATTCGCATAGTTAGTCAAAAACATAGCATCTTCTAAAGCCCTATCCCCTCCACCTACCACTAGAACATCCTTATTCTTAAAAAGAGGGCCGTCGCAAGTCCCGCAATAAGAAACACCTTTCCCAATAAGTTTATCTTCCCCATTCACTCCCAACCTTTTAGAGAAAGCTCCACTCGCAATAATAATCGCCTTAGTCTTAAAGATTCCGGATTCATTCTTAACATTATATACTTGGCCATCGGGAACTATCCCTAAAACATTCTCACTCTCTATCTTTAAACCTAAATCTTCGACCTGTTTTTTAAACTTATCGATCAAATCAAATGTAGAAACTCCTTCCGGGAAACCGGGGTAATTCTCAATTGAAGGAGAAAGCAGGATCTGGCCACCACAGGAGATCTTCTCAAATATCCGCGTATCAAGCTTAAACCTGCCGGCATAAAGCGCTGCTGTCAGTCCCGCCGGCCCAGCTCCGATTATAATCAAATCATGCATAACCTACTCCATTTCCTCATCGCCATCATATTATATAAGCTTGCAAGATTGAACCCCGAGCTTCTTTAAGGCCTTATTTATTTTGATCTTTTCAAAAACAGAAGCATAATCCACAATAAGTTTACCTTTTAAATGGTCTATCTCATGTTGA
>JBAZGV010000074.1:0-4990 GCA_041652675.1 Candidatus Omnitrophota bacterium | reverse complement strand
CCGGACGTGCATATTATCCTGCTGTTGGTGGACGAGCGCCCGGAGGAAGTTACCGACTTCAAGCGCAAGGTCAAGGCCGAGATCATCCACTCCACCAACGACCAGGACGTCGCCAACCACGTTCGCGTGACCGAGTTCACCATCGAGCGGGCCAAGCGCATGGTTGAGTTCAAGCAGGACGTGGTGATCCTGCTGGACAGCCTGACCCGCCTGGGCCGGGCGTACAACCGCGCGGTGGAAGGCTCGGGCCGAACCATGACCGGCGGCGTGGACATTCGCGCCCTGGAAAAACCCAAGCGCATGTTCGGCGCCGCCCGCAAGATCGAAAACGGTGGCAGCTTGACGATTCTCGCTACAGCCCTGGTCGAAACGGGCAGCCGCATGGACGACCTGATCTTCGAAGAGTTCAAGGGAACGGGCAACATGGAACTCCAGCTTGACCGCAACCTTTTCCAGCGCCGCATCTATCCGGCCATTGATATCAAGCGGTCGAATACCCGGCACGAGGAACTTCTCGTTAAGCCGGATGTATTGCAGAAGACCTGGATCTTAAGGAAAGTCCTCAATGAATTAAATAATGTTGAGGCAATGGAGCTTTTAGTCGGTAAACTTAGCAAGACTAAGAATAATGAAGAGTTTTTAAATAGTATGAACCAATAACAATACACTCGGCCTTAATTGAGAGGCCGGCACTTCGACATAAATGAATGTCGAGTATCCCGCTTCTGCGGGATGTGCGCTAATACAAAAAGGAGAAAAAAATGAAAGATAAAGTGCATCCTGAATACAAAGAGAGCACAATCGTTTGTGCCTGTGGAGAGACGATCCATACTCGTTCGACTCGCCCAAGCATTAGAGTTGAGATTTGTTCCCAGTGCCACCCATTTTTTACGGGGAAACAGAAATTCGTAGATTCTGCCGGCCGCGTGGATAAATTTATCAAGAAATACGGGAAAAAATAACTTACTCTCCGCTTACGGCGGATCGTAAGTTATAGGCTCATTAAATATGTTCGATCAACTACAGAAGCTGGAAGACCGTTATAATGAACTTGAGCAGCTCTTAAGTTCATCTGAGGTCCTCTCTGACCGTTTGAAATCCAATAATTTAGCCAGAGAACTCTCTAGCCTTAAGGAACCGGTAGGTTTATTCCGGGCATATAAAAAAGTACTCAAGGATGTCTCTGACTTAAGAGAAGTTCTTGAGGGAAAACATGACCAGGAATTCATTGAGTTAGCGAAGCATGAACTAGATGATCTGGAATTAAAAAAGCAGGAAATAGAAGGAAAGATAAAAATAGCCCTTACTCAAGAGGAAAAAGATGCTGATCGTGATGTTATTCTGGAAATCAGGCAGGGTACCGGAGGAGATGAGGCTGGCCTCTTTGCCGCTGATCTCTACCGCATGTATACTAAGTATGCCGTAAATAAAGGCTGGACGACAGAACTTATGTCAGCGACTAATAATGAGTCAGGAGGCCTTAAAGAAGTATCTTTTGCGGTAAAAGGCAGGGATGTTTACAGAAGGTTAAGATTTGAGAGCGGGGTGCATCGCGTGCAGCGCGTTCCTACTACCGAAGCGCAAGGCAGGATCCATACTTCTACTGCTACAGTCGCGGTATTAATGGAGCCCGAAGAAGTAGATTTAACTATTGACCCCGGGGATTTAAGAATAGACACATACCGTTCCAGCGGCCCCGGTGGCCAGCATATGCAAAAGACCGATTCAGCGGTAAGGATAACGCATATACCTACGGGTGTAGTAGTTGCTTGCCAGGATGAACGTTCTCAGCTAAAAAATAAAACTAAAGCGATGAGGATTCTGCGCGCAAAAATTTTAGATGCCCGAGCAGAAACAGAATCTAAAAAAATGTCGGCCGAGAGAAAAACACAGATAGGTTCAGGCGACCGCAGCGAAAAAATACGTACTTATAATTTTCCGGATAGGCGGATTACCGACCATCGTATAAATTTTACTACACATAGTTTAGAAGTTATACTTGACGGTGAGTTTGATGAGGTCTCCGACGCGCTTATTAAGGCAGCTGCTGAGGCCAGAGAGAAAAAATAATGATTGAATCAGAGTTATTATTTACTCAGGTTTTAGATTGTGACAGGGTATCTTTATACCTAAATAAAGATAGGCGGTTAACTCTTAGCCAGGCCATGCTTATTTCTTCTTCACTGGCGAGAAGAATTAAAGGCGAACCTTTGCAATATATTCTTGGTAAGGCGGAATTCATGGGTTTAGAATTCAAAGTAAACAAAAATGTCCTTATTCCGCGCCCGGAGACCGAAATTCTGGTTGAGTCCGCGATAAGGGTATGTCGTCATTCTGAGGCGAAGCCGAAGAATCTCAGTGAAAGATCCTTCGCTCGGCCATTTCATGGCCTCGCTCAGGATGACTGTTTTGGAGTTCGGAATATTTTAGATATCGGTACAGGTTCTGGTTGCATCGCGATATCTTTAGCCAGGCTTTTAAAAGATGCAAAGATTACCGCTGTTGATATTTCAGATAAGTCCTTAGAAGTCGCAGTAGAGAATGCAAAGTCAAACAATGTAGACATTAATTTTATTCAAAGCGACTTATTTTCAAACTATAAGCTAAGAGCTGTGAGCTATGATCTGATTATAAGCAATCCTCCTTATATCCCTCGTGATCAAGTCAGGTTGCTTCAGCCGGAATTGAAATATGAACCGTTTATTGCTTTAGATGGCGGGAGTGACGGATTAGAATTCTACAGAAGGATAATTAAAGAGGCTCCGGATTATTTAAGAGATAATGGAATTCTGATGATGGAGATGGGTTTTAATCAGAAAAAATGCATAGAAGGTATCTTTAGCGGAGTGAAGCATTTTGATATAATAGAGATAATTAAAGATTATAATAATATAGATAGAATAATTGTAGCAAAGAAAGGCAGAAGAAATGGATAAATTAATTATTGAAGGCGGTATAAAGCTTAAGGGAGAAGTGACTATCTCGGGGGCCAAGAACGCGGTTTTACCGATTATGGCTGCAACGCTTCTAACTGATGATGCCTGTGTGATTAAGGGCGTTCCGGAATTACGGGATACTAACACTATGGTTAAGATATTGCGTTCTTTAGGTAAAGGTGTTGAATTTAACAGTGGGGTGGTAACAGTTGCTACTCTTAAAAATACGAATTATATTGCGGATTATAAACTTGTCTCCACCATGCGCGCCTCTTTTTGTGTTTTGGGCCCGCTCTTAGGAAAGCTAAAAAAAGCCAAAGTTTCTCTTCCCGGAGGATGTATTATCGGCGTACGCCCGGTTGATTTACATCTGAAAGGGATGAAGGCTCTGGGGGGAGATGTCAGCATTGACTCGGGTTACGTTTTGGTTAAAGCCGAGAAATTAAAAGGAGCTAATATTTATTTGGGCGGTGTTTACGGCTCTTCAGTATTAGCAACTGATAATGTAATGATGGCCGCGGTTCTGGCTTCCGGCAAGACTATAATTGAGGCTGCCGCGTGCGAACCCGAAGTAGTTGATCTGGCGAATTTTCTAATTAAAATGGGCGCTAAGATTACAGGGCATGGAACGCCGACTATAGAGATTGAAGGAGTTAAACATTTACATGGCGCAACGCATACAATTATTCCGGACAGGATTGAGGCGGGGACAATGATTTTGGCTGCGTTGATCACTAAGGGTGACATTATTATTAAGAATGTCTTCTTGCGGCATTTGGGCGCTTTAGTCGATAAGCTAGAAGAGGCGGGCGTGAGTATGGTTAAAACGGATAGTTCCATACACGTAAGTTACAAAAGGCCGCTTAAGGCGGTAAATATTACCACGCTTCCTTATCCGGGATTCCCTACTGACATGCAGGCTCAAATGATGAGCCTGATGTGCGTTACTCCCGGAATAACTATAGTGACCGAAAAAATTTATCCGGATAGGTTTATGCATGTTGCTGAACTTAATCGTATGGGCGCGCATATCCAGCGCGAAGGCCCGCACGCTATTGTTGAAGGTATTGAAAAATTATCCGGCGCGCCTGTTATGGCTTCGGATTTACGCGCTTCAGCTTCGCTTGCATTGGCAGGGTTATCAGCGTCTGGCAAGACATCAATATCAAGGATATATCATCTTGAGCGCGGTTATGAAAATATCGAGAGTAAATTAGAGAAGTTAGGCGCTAAGATTTGGAGAGAAAAAGAATGATACTTATGATTGATAATTACGACTCTTTTACTTATAACCTGGTTCAATATTTAGGCGGGCTTGGAGAAGAAGTAAAAGTATTCCGTAATGATAAAATAGATTTAGCCAAGATAAAATCTTTAAGGCCAAAGGGTATAATTATTTCACCCGGACCGGGGCGGCCTGAAGATGCCGGAATATCCTGCGCGGTTATAAAAGAATTCTCCGGTAAGATTTCTATCCTTGGCGTTTGCCTTGGGCATCAGGCGATAGGCTATTGTTTTGGCGGTAAGATTGTCGGGGCAAAGAAACTTATGCATGGTAAAACCTCGTTAATATACCACAATAAGAAAGAAATATTTTGTAAAATTCCAAATCCTTTTTTAGCCACGCGCTATCACTCATTAATTGTCGAAAGGAAGAGTTTACCTGGGCCTCTTCAGGTGATAGCCGAGACGAAAGAGAAGGAGATTATGGGGCTAAAACATAAAGATTATCCTCTTTGGGGCGTGCAGTTCCATCCGGAATCGATTCTCACGATTTCGGGTAAAGATATTTTAAATAATTTCATTAAACTATGTTAATCAAAGAAGCGATTAAGATACTGAATCAAAAAAGAGATTTGGATAGGGAGCAGATGCAAGGAGTGATGTTGGATATATTAGGCGGGGTAACTGACAATGCCGATATAATCGCATTCCTTACGCTTTTAAATGATAAAGGTGAGACGGTTGAAGAGCTGACCGCGGCAATAGAGTCTATGCTTAAATATGTTGATCCGATTATTGTCGACCGGCCGAATATATTAGATACCTGCGGC
>JBAZGV010000073.1:0-5053 GCA_041652675.1 Candidatus Omnitrophota bacterium | reverse complement strand
TGAACTTGTTGATAATATAACCTATAGCGATCACCTGCGGGACGGCAACTACCGGAAGCCATAAAGCAACGCGCCTGCCTACATTCGACCAAAGAAGCCCAATCTCGGTATAATCTGTAACTACTCCCGCCATAAGAAAGGTAAAACTATTTCCCAATGCCCCGGTCTGTTTGTATATCTCGAAGGCTAAAGGGCTTGAACCTTCGGAGCAGACTTCAATTATTGTAGCCAAACCCAAAGTTACCAATAAACCAATTATTGTGGGGCCCATAAACCTATGGAAGAAATGTGTCGGAATATAAGCTCCGGCTAATGAAGCAATAAATATGCCTAAAATAATCCACCACAGAACCATATCAGCTAACTCTTTCGTGCCTTTCAAAACCCCTTTAGCATCGTTAGATATCCCATTAAAAGAAAACTTATAATCTCCTCTACGCTTACGTAAATCCTTAATAATTGAAAAATCATCAGCCACTTCCACTGTATTCTTATTCTTCTCAATTAACCCCTTATTCTCTAAAAAAATAAATATAAAACCAGTATTAATCGCAACAAAAATTGCCGAAGTTATAACCAATAACCCTTTTAGGCCGAAAAACCCTAAAAGCATAATTGTTATAGGTAGATTCGCCCAAGGGCTTGCTAGCAAGAAACTTACCACTGCCGGATTTGATGCTCCTTTTTTATGTAACTGTATTGATAATGCCAAAATCCCATGGCTGCAGGCGCTCATAATAAAACCTAAAAATACTGCGTTTATTATTGTAGCGGGTGATTTCCTTGAAAGAAACTTAGAGATATATTCCCTGGGAATATAATAATCAATTATGCCCCCCAGAAATAAACCTAAAAGAACCGCCCACCATATGATCCTCAAATAACCCAAAAATGCCTTACGGAATGTAACAAGATTTGGAATAAAGAATGACAATAAGAGCAAAATTGTGACTACGATAAAAACAATAAGTAACCTATTTTTAAAAAATGGCCTACCTATCTTATGTTCGCAACATTCTGACATTATCTACTCCGGACAAACCTAATAAATACCCTATGACATTCCGATTAACCGCAAAAAAGCTTCTTTAAGAGAAATAATCCTTAAAGCGATGAGCAAGATACTGCCTAAAACAGCAATATAACCTTGTATCATCCATTTTGATATTATTCTATCCTTTGGCGAATAGTTGTCAACCGTAATCGGTATCTACTTGCATTAAAGATTAAACACCTTATGTTTCGGCCAAGCGCAATCCTTAATCGCGCGTTAGCAAAAATCAAGGAAATACCTTGCTTTAAAACCCGTAGCGTATATAATCATTGCCATGATTATTTTTTCTCTAAGAGAAGACAAACGAAAGATAAATGACATACCTGATTCCGGATTCTTCTTGGAAGGCGGAAAGAATCTCTGTTTTCTTATTCACGGATTAACCGGAACTGCTAAAGAGATGAGTTCGATCGGACAAAAACTAAACAAGCAGGGATATTCCGTAGCTAGCCCAATGCTCTCTGGACACAATCAATCAATATCTATATTAAAAAGAAAAAACTGGCAAGAGATCTACGCGGAGTTAAAAGATGAATTCATAAAACACGAATCTTCTTATGAGAATATATTTATAGCCGGCCTCTCCTTTGGCGCACTATTAGGATTACTCCTTGCTTACGAATTCCCTAAAAAAATACGGGCAATTAATTGTTTCTCGCCTACCCTTTTCTTTGATGGATGGGCAACGCCAAAACTAAAAATACTGCTCCCTTTGGCATTTAAAACACCTTTGCAATATTATTTCTACCTTAAGGAAGGATATCCTTACGGGATTAAAAACGAGCGGCTTAGGTCGCGAATCGAGAGTTTTTATAAGAAATCGGATTTATTCGACTACAGTAAAGTACATCTCTATGGTTATCCGGTAATCCCGGTATCAAGTATGCACCAAAACCACCTATTAGCACAACATATCAAAAAGCTGCTTAAAGAGATAAATACCCCAATACAACTGCTACAGGCGCAAGATGACGATGTAACCAACCCTAGAAATTCTTATTATATATACGACCGGATAGGCTCTAAAAATAAAGAAGTTGTATTATTTAAGGATTCTTACCATATTATAATTGCCGACCAGGAAAGGGATAAAGTCGCTGAGAAGACTATATCGTTTTTCGAAAAATACCTGATTTAATCTTTCTTAATTGACTTAGCGAGCGCCTCTTCAAAAAGATCACAGCCTAAATCCATCTCTGCTTCAGATATATAGAAAGAGGGCGCCATAGTAAAAACGTTTTTGTAATAACCTCCTACATCCAATATCAGGCCGCGCCTTTTACCTCCAGCAGTTAACTTACCGCTCAACCCTAAATTCGTTATATCATCAGTCAACTCTTTATCAGGGGTATAACCATCTTTCCCGCAGATCTCAACACGAATTGCAAGGCCCAACCCGTCAACATCTCCTATCTGGGGATATTTTTTCTGAAGTTTCTTAAAACGATTGATAAGATATTGGCCTTTTTTAGGAACATCCACAGCAAAATTAGATTCCTCAATCAATTTCATTACTTCCAACCCTACAGCCGTACCCAAAGGATTAGAAGAGAATGTGGAATGAGTAGAACCCGGAGGAAAGATGTCCGGAGAAATAAACTTCTCCCTGGCCCAAATTCCCGATATAGGATTCAAACCGTTGGTTAAAGCCTTGCCAAAAACAATTATATCAGGATTAACATTGAAATGTTCTATTGCCCAAAGTTTTCCTGTCCTGAAAAAACCCATTTGTATCTCATCATCCACAAAAAGTATGCCATACCTGTCCAATACCTCTTTTAACCTGGAGAAATATTCAAGAGGAGGAATAACATACCCGCCTGTTCCCTGGACCGCTTCAACATAAAACGCGGAGAACTCACATTTATTCGTTTTCTTATTTACTACTGAATGATATTCCGTCTCAAAAAGGCGTTCAAATTGCTTTAGGCAATAAAAATCGCAAAAATCCTTCTTCTTGTCATAGGGGCACCTAAAACAATACGGAAACGGAATAAACATTGCCCTGTCCCCAAAATGGCCAAATCGCTCCCGATAACGAAAGCTTGAAGTAATTGCCGATGCGCCCAATGTCCTGCCATGATAACCACCCATAAACGCGAATACTAAACTCCTGCCGGAATGATTTCTTACTAATTTTAAAGAATCCTCCAGAGCAGATGATCCGCCGACATTAAAATGAACCCTCCCCTTTTCTTCAAAAGTAAGCTCATTCCTCTGGGAGATCTTTGACGCTAGCCTGATCTTTTCTTCATGCAGGTATTGGCAAGCCAATTGCGGAAGAGTATCAATCTGTTTCTTAAGCGCGGCATTTAGGCGCTTATTTCTATAGCCAAAATTAACCGCTGAATACCACATCTGTAAATCTAAATACTCAACCCCTTCCGTATCATATAAAAAGCTGCCTTCCGCGGATTTAAATATATTAAGCTTATCCGCGTAATGCACGGTATCACCCCAAGAACAATATTTAGCTTCCAAATCTAAAAGGTTCTCAATCGGGGAAGCTTTATTAACTTTAGGCTTTTTATTTGCTAATTTCTCGCTCATACAAAACTCCTTTTAAAATAATTGAAAACATCTTTTAACGACTTATAGGAAAAACAGGTAAGTTTTTTATCCTGAAAATGCTCCAATAGACTATCTTTAGCAAACACTATATCCGCATACTGGGAGGGGCATATATCGGAACGCCCATCCCCTACATATATTATTATAGAATCAGTTGATATGTTTGCCAAGAGATTTTTTGTCTTGCAATGGGCGCAAACCTTGCACTTTTTACTCTGATAAGGAAAACGAGGGATCAAACGGCCCTTAGAAAAGCTCAGCTTATTTGAATAAATCTTAAGATTTTTAATAGCATGTAAATCTAATATTCGTTTCAATATATAGTCGAAATTATCGCTTAAAACTATTACTTTTATCTTTTTTACTCCCAGCATCTTGACTATCTTACTGAAATAGCGGTCTATTTTAATCTTAGATAAATGTTTATCCAAAGCACTCTTAGTGATGCTCATGCCTTCTATTTGCTTCCCTAAACATATATGTGAACCTATTTTTCCTCTCTCCCATTCCTTCTCCAATTTAACCCAAAGTTTATCATGGGAAAAAACCGGCAATAAACTATCGAAAACATCGCAGGTAGCAATGGTATTATCGAAATCAAAAAATACCACGCACTTATCAGGATTAATTATCTTCATAATTTTCTAATACTCCGCAAATATCCCCGGTATAGCATTCTGGCAATAAACGCATTTATTGGCACGAATATTATACTCCATAATCTTAAAATCATCACGCCTAATTAATATCTTCTTACAGAAAGGACAAAGTGTATCATTCCCCCAGCCATAAACATTGCCTGCGTAGACAAATTTAAGCCCAATCCCCTCTCCTATGGACTGCGCCTTCTTTAACGTTTCTTCTGGCGTAATAATGTAATCGGTAAACTTATAATCAGGATGGAAACGCGAAACATGCCATGGGATATCCTTATCTACGCTCAAAATAAACTTTGCTATGCCGCTTAACTCTTCTTCAGAATCATTTACGCCCGGGATAACCAAAGTAGTTACCTCGATCCATACTCCTAAATCCTTCATTAATTTTATAGAATCTAACACCGGAGATAAAGAAGCGGAGCAGATTTTCCTGTAAGAGCTATCTTTAAAAAATTTTAAGTCTATGTTTGCGGCATCTAAATATGGAGCTATCTCTTTAAGGCAAGCCTTAGTCATATAGCCATTAGTTACAAAGATGTTACGCAGGCCGCGGGCTTTGGCTAATTTAGCGGTATCATAAGCGTATTCAAAAAAAATAGTCGGCTCAGTATAGGTATAAGATATACTCTGGCAACCGTTGCTTAACGCTTCATCTACCAGATCCTGCGGCAAAAACTCATCTTCTCCCAAGGAACCGCCGATTCCTAGTTGCCTCTGCGAAATCTCCCAATTCTGGCAGAATAAACACCTAAAATTGCATCCTGAAACT
>JBAZGV010000072.1:0-5153 GCA_041652675.1 Candidatus Omnitrophota bacterium | reverse complement strand
TTGACGCGCCTTATAAATTTAATGTTTTCGGCAGTGACTTAAAGAGCACATTTAATGCCCAGAGAGTCTCCGGACGTATGGATTCCGAGATAAAACTTACCAGCCATAAAATCGGATCCGGGACCGGCCTCTGGCAGGTTTCTACTCTCAGCCCGGATTTAACTAAAATAACCAATACTATTACCGATGGTTTTGTCTGGACCAAGCAAGTTAATCAGATAAATGGTCTAAGCTTAGCCGGCCAGCAAGGTTTTGTGGATAATAAATCTTTTGACCTGAAAACTTTTGATGCTTTTAAAAATAATAAAAATGTCATTCCTTTTCAGACCGGTTTTGGAGTTAACTTAAACGGCGCGGCTATTGAGAATGGCCAGATTACAGGGCCGGGTTTAGCATTCAACTATCAGGATCGCTCAGGCAATATTCTGCCGCAAAGAATTATCAGAGGCGATCTAATCGGAGATGTTCATTTTGAGGAAACAGTATTTGATAACGGAAAAGGGCTTTTGGCTACGGATATTAAAAATGCCGCTGTCTTCGCGGAGAATTATTTTGTCGGCAATAGTCCTTTCTCAGCGAAAAATATTTCCGGAACGTTTACGCAGAATGTAACAGGTTTGACTTCTGCTGAGATGAGTACTTTTGCCAGCAAGATGCTCGGGGGTAAATCTATCATTGCGCCTGAGTCGATTAAAATGAACCTGAACCAATGGGATGCGAAGTTGTTTGACAATGGTTCAATAAATTTATTCAGCCCTAAGAACCAAGTGCTCTATAGCAGCTCGCCGTTCCTAAATATTGCCGGTAACGGCACATCCGAGTCAGCGATATCCGGAGCAGGCGTAGAATTAAACTGGATTACTCCTATTGCTTTAAACTCCCGCGTTAATATTCATGAAGGCGTTGCAGGAATGCAGCTCACGCCGACGGGTATTGATAATAAAACAGGTATGATGAATTATAGCGCAGATTTCGCGCCTACATATTCTCCCGGAGCAAAATGGAATAATGTAGGATTTTTCGCGCAAGAAACAAAGATCGATCCTTACACAAAACAAGAAGTGATTCTTCCTATCGGTGGCGTAAGATTAACTAAGGATTTTAGCGTTGGAACAAAGATTGGCAGCCCAACACTCGGTTCAATGCAGATTATGGGGCCGCCTACTCCTGGTAACGAACATGCTTTTGCAGCTGTAACTAACGGCCAGATGGCTGGATTATTAGCCGGACGCAATCAATTTATAACCGAAAGTAAATTATTCGATAGCACGCTTCCTAATGAACAATATAAATTTGATTATACCTATAATAAAGCATTCAATATGCTTACTGCTTCTGATATTGCTAAAAAAGGCACTGAGCAATGGAATACAATTGTTGGTAATTCTTGGTATGGCGCGCATTTTGAAGGTAAAGCAATTACCCCCGGCGGGACAGAGTTTAATATATGGGGCGGTAAGATTGATATTGTCGACGGTAATAAGCTTCCTACCATGTGGTTGCATAGTGACAAGGCATTTAGGGCTAACCAGGAAACTCTTATCTCGAAAGTTCCTACCGGAGATCCTTCAGTAAAGATTATTGCTAATGGCAGCATTGGCGTAGTAAAAGATTACGAGCGTAACCCGATACAGAATCCAGCCTGGGTTGATTTTAGTTCAGCGCGTTTTAGTTTACAGGAACCGGTCCAGCTTGAAAACGGGAAATGGGCTTTAGCTAAACCTTTCTTCAATGATTTAGCAATAGCTAACGGCGCTCTCTGGACAGGGAATATTCCGGATGCAGCGAAGTCTGCTTTTGAAGCGAGTACCGGCATACGCAATGGTTTCGTGATGAATTCTTCAATGCCGGATCTTATAGCTACAAAGTTTGTTAATGATTCCGGTAAAGAATTATATACTCAGAGAAATTTCTGGGCAGCTACAACTCCCGGCAAGATTGATTATCAGAGTGGTATCCGCATAGAAGACAGATCGTTCCCGAAGATGCAGGCTATTGATCAGGGTTGGATGGCTAAGAATGCGGTAAGCGTATTCCAGGGCGAGAAGTTAGTTAATGCCAGTTTTACCGGTCCAATGGCTAATTGGTGGAATATGCAAAAAGGTGAAAATCTCGCTCCCCGCCTGGGCCAGGTTTTAGCCACGCAGAAAATACAGGGCAAGGATACCTTGCTTCCCATAGCAGTATTCGGCAAAGCTACTTTACAGACTCCTCGTGTTTCTCCGGGGACAGGTGATTCCTCACCGTTAAGATTGAATGATGCATTCGAAACCAAAGTCTTAGATGTCACCGGCGGGTTGACCCCGAACTTTACTTTAAGCAAAATTCTTGTCCAGGAGAATTTCGATCAGAAGACCGGTAAATATGGCGGTTCTTTTGTGCTGGAAGCTGGGAAGTTAACTTATAGTAATGTGCGCGCCGGGATCAATGAGAAAGGCATGCTCGAGGCGGGAATTAAATTCGCGGATGGAACATTCGCTCTGCCTCTTAGACAGATAGAAATTAAAGACGCAAATGGCAAGAGCCACCTCGAAACAATCTGGTACGGCGCCGGAACTAATCAGAAAGATAGTACTATTACCTTTGATTATAATGCCGCGGCCGATCAGCTGGCCTTAAATAAAGATGCCGGCAGGCTTATTCAGCAGACAGCTTTAGGCAAGGATAATTATTTTACTCATACTACAGAAACAGGCCTTATAACTCAGGCTAAAAATCTCTGGCGTTATGATGAAATGTTAAACCCTGCTTTAGGCGATAAGGGTTGGAAGGCCCCGGATGCTAGAGTCAATTTTGGTGATCTGGGAGAAACAGGTAAAGGCTTTATGATACAGCAATCTGCTCCGGGAATTGCTTTACAGAATAGTAAAATTGTAGCTCAGGATACGCGCTTATTCACTAAAGACGGGCAGACTGTGAATAAAGGCGAACCGATATTCCATTATTTAGCTAAGGATTTACTTTTTGACGAACCTGGCAGAGCGATAGGCGGCGAGAATGGCGGGTATGCTTTGGGTTATTCATTAGAACACAATAGTATCTTCCCTAATATTAACCATTTTATTACTGCTAAAGACGCCGAGATGCCGGTAATAATGGGCTTAGGCGAAAAAGGTGATTTTAATGTTAATGTAGTTAGTATGGCCGATGGTTTAAGTTATAAATATAATTCTTTTAACGATGTGAAGATGGGCCTTGTTACTTTACAGACGGGTAATGACAAGATAATCTCTGTCAAGGATAGCAATATATTATTACCCGACGGTGCATTTAAAGGCGATGAAACAAGAGGCAATCTTAATATATCCGGAGATTATTTAGTTACCGGCGGTAAGATTACACAGTTAGAGAATGCAGCGTATAAAGATAAATCTACCGGTGAATTATTAACTATCGGCCAGTCTTCTTTTGGCGAGAAATTCGGCCTTGATCAGCACGGCAGGACCTGGGATATGGAAACAGGTTTAATAGATAATACGAAACTTGCGATGACCGAGCCTCCGAAAATAGATTTAACATTAGGTAAGATGCCGGAGCCGATGGCCGCACTTGCAGAGCAGAGTGAAGCGGAGAAGAAGGCCTTTGAGAATAATCGTAGAATTGCCGATGATTTAAGAAACAGGGGTTTATTACCGGCCGATTATGACATTATGAAAGATAATGGTTTTAAAAAGTTAGAGCAAGTTTTCAACGACGATATTTTACAAAGAGGCAGGGATCTCGCGGGTAAGGTTGAAGGCTTAGACCCGGCGGCTATAAGGAATGTAGAAGATGCTAAGGTTTTGCTTAGCCGTAATGATATTTTGATAGTTAATGATCCTAATAGCGGCAGAGAGCGGATGATGACTCGTGCAGCATTTGATAAATTACAGCAAGAGCAAAATCAGCAGGTGGCCAATGAGTCTCAGGCGGTTTTAGATAACAATAGAGAAGTTGCTAAAGATTTAATGGGGAGGGGTTTGTTGCCCGCCAATTATGACTTAGCTCAGGATAAAGGTTTTGTTCAGCTGCAGCAAGCTTCAGATAAGGATTTAATACAAAAAGCTCAAGATTTAGCATTTAAGAAACCGGAAGGCCTCGCCGTACCGGGGGAAATAGAAACTGTAGAGCAAGCTCGTAGTTTCTTGACTGCTGCTAATTCAGCAGGGCTATTAAGCGTTGATATCTCTAATCCCGATGGAACAAAAGAAACGCGCTGGATGACTCAGGCATCTTACAATGATTTTAAGAATAAGCAAGATACAGAAGTTTTACAAGCTGCTAAGGATTTAGCTGCTCAGAATCCTCAAGGGATAGCAGTACCTGCAAGCATAGACAATGCTGATCAAGCGAGAGATTTCTTAAAGAAAGCTAATGCAGCTGGGCTGCTTAGTGTTGCTATTACTACTCCAGAGGGCAAAAAAGAGAATCGTTTAATGACGCAAGCCGCATATGATGACTATGCACAGAAACAGAGGCAAGCGCAGGTTGAAGCTTTTACTAAGGCCATGCCTATAGTAAAAGCTAATATTAAGGGAGGGTATAGGCAAGTATGGTGCGAGAATGGTGCTGTGTATGAGGTTGGTGCTGATGGTAAGCGTGGAGAAGCTATCCAAGGTTATTCTTTTGATGCAAAAGGTATTTACGAAACCAGAAGAGAAAATAATCCAGCGCCTATAGGGGGACCGTCAATTTATACTAAATCTCTTGTGCATGAATTTAGAGGTGGTGTTGGTCCAAAAATGACAGTTACCAGAGCAGATGGTGTAAAAGCTTTAGTTCCCGCAGAAGAAGTCTCTACAACTCCACCTACTGGTTATGGGTGGGGTACTGGATGGATGACCGGGACAGTCGAGGGTAAAAGCCCGGATGGCAAGAAAGTATATGTAAATACTGGTTATTTCTCAGGTGCGAGGTTAGAAGATACAAATGTTCCAGTTCTTGGAATTGGGGTAAAACCAAGAAACGTAGATTTAGTATCTGAGACCTCCACATCAGTTACGGTTATTGCACCGGTAAATGAAGTAAGGCCAAGCACGCATATGCACAAAAACGAAGATTTTACCGTGACTGTCCTTCCGAGAGAGAATTATAGTGAAACTAATACTGTTTTGGTTAGTGGGGAAGAGGTTTATGTTGATTCAGATTCCGGAGCTGTCCTTGATAAGAGAGGC
>JBAZGV010000071.1:0-5226 GCA_041652675.1 Candidatus Omnitrophota bacterium | reverse complement strand
ACTGGCCCTTCATTTAGGGCCAGGTACTATGTTTAAATTTAATTCTCTTAATTGTTTTTTATCTACGCTTGAAGGTGCGTTAGTTAGTGGGCAAATGCCCGCGCTTGTTTTTGGAAATGTTATCACTTCCCTTATACTTGATTCCCCGGCTAAGATTGTTAGCAGCCTATCTATGCCAAAGGCGAATCCTCCGTGAGGTGGAGCGCCGAATTGAAATGCTTCCAGCAAGAATCCAAATCGGTTTTGCGCTTCCTCATCAGATATGCCGATAATATTGAATATTTTCTTCTGTAAGTTTTGGTCGTGTATTCTTATTGACCCTGAACCTAATTCCGTACCGTTTAAGACTAAGTCATAAGAACGTGATTTTACTTTATCAGGAGAATTTTCTAAGTTATTTAAATCTGTTTCAGCTGGAGCGGTAAAAGGATGATGTTCGCTCTCCCATCTGTTTTCATCTTTGTTAAATTTAAATAACGGGAAATCCACAACCCATACAAAGGCAAATTCAGTATTTTGGCCCGGGCGCGTATCCGGTTTATCGGTTTTATATTTTTTTTCAGCTTCAGCAAAAGTGATTCGTGGAAAAGGTATTTTTAGCTCGATGCCTTTCAACTCTTTAAATATTTTAAACATAAGCTCTTCTATTATGGAATAGATGTCCTCTTCGTTTACAAAAGACATTTCCATATCTAATTGAGTGAATTCCGGCTGGCGGTCAGCCCTGAGGTCTTCATCGCGGAAACACTTGGCGATTTGATAGTACTTTTCAATGCCGGAAACCATAAGTATCTGTTTAAATAATTGCGGCGATTGCGGTAAGGCGTAAAATTGCCCGGGGTTTAATCTTGATGGCACTAGATAGTCTCTAGCTCCTTCGGGTGTAGATTTGGTAAGAATTGGTGTTTCGCATTCAAGGAAATCTTTGGAGTTTAGGCAGTCGCGGATAATCCGGTAAAGGCGGCTTCTTAAAGACAAATTTTTAAATACCTTTTCGCGCCTTAAATCCAGATAGCGGTATTTGAGGCGTATCTCTTCAGTTACGTCCAGTTCATCGATTATTTCAAAAGGCGGGTTTGCGCTTGGATTCAGGATTTCAAGTTCTCGGGCCAATATTTCTATCTCTCCGGTTGGTATTTTTGCGTTTATTGTCCCTTGCGGGCGCTTGTTTATTTTGCCTATTAATTTAACTACAAATTCATTTCTTAAATTTTGCGCGAGCTTATAAGCTTCTCCGGATTCCTTAGGGATAAAGACAACCTGCGTGAAACCATAGCGGTCCCTTAGGTCAATAAATATCAGTTTTCCGTGGTCCCGCCTGCGGGCTACCCAGCCGCAGAGCGTAACTTCTTGGCCAACATGAGAAGCCTTTAATTCGCCGCAACTGTGTGTTCTTAACATTGTATTTCCTTTATCAAGTCTATACTATTAATTTCTTTTTGTTCCCCTAAATCCATATTTTTTAAGATGATTGTTTCTTTTTTAAGCTCATTTTCACCGATAATCAAAGTAAATTTTGCGTTTGAGTCAGAGGCTTTGCGCATTGCTCCTTTGATGGATTTTCCTTCGTAATCCATATCCACGGAGATCCCGTTTTTACGTAAATTATCCAAGATTTCTATTCCTTTTTTCCTCGCCTCTTCTCCTAAAGTAACTACATAGATAGGGCGCTTTCTTTTTGCCTTTTCTTTAATAGTTGTAGTTAAAATCAGCCTTTCTATCCCAAAAGCGAATCCTATTGCCCCTATTTCCGGACCGCCTAATTCTTTGACTAAGTTATTATACCTTCCTCCGGCTCCGATAGCGTCCTGTGAACCTAACCCGTCATGGGTTATCTCAAAAACTGTTTGGGTGTAATAATCAAGCCCGCGCACAAGATGAGGCGCTACTTCATATTCTATCTTTAACGAATCCAATCCGGATCTAACCGCATTAAAGTGAGTATTACAGTCGCCGCAAAGGTACTTATCCTGGATATTTAGGGTTTTTACTATTTTCTTGCAGGATTCATTTTTGCAGTCCAATACCCTTAAGACATTCTTTTTTATTCTTTCTTTGCAATCATCGCAAAGGCCACTAGTTTTATCATCTAGTTCTTTGCGTAAGTTTTCTATAAGTTTAGCCTTATCTTTAGGGCAGCCTAAGCTGTTTACTTTGATTTTATATCCGGATATAGAGAAATTATGTAAAAGGCTATCCGCGAGAGATATAATCTCAACGTCTAATGAAGGATCATAAGAGCCGATTGCTTCACAACCGATATGATTAAATTGCCTTAAGCGCCCTTTTTGCGGCCGTTCTAATCGAAACATCGGGCCGAGGTAATAAAGCTTAGAGAATTGCGAAGTTTTATCCAGGTTATTTTCTATATAAGCGCGCACAATTGAAGCTGTGCCCTCAGGGCGTAAAGCATACTTTTCATCCCCGTTATTAATAAAAAACATCTGTTTCTGTACTATTTCCGTTGATTCTCCGAGCGAGCGGTTAAATAACGCCGCATCTTCGATTAGGGGAGGCCGTATCTCTTTAAAATTATAAAGGGAAAATACTTTTCGGCTTATCTCTTCTATCTCCTGCCAGATACCTGATTCTTCAGGCAGAATATCTTTTGTCCCTGATACTCTCTTAAACATAAATTTTGAGTTTTAATTAAGAATTATTTTACTTTTTGTTTCATCTCTAACCCGGATTTAAAGACCACTACCTTTCTTGGCGGGACGGGGATGACTTGATTGGTGCGTGGATTTCTTCCTGTGCGGCTCTTTCTCTGTTTTACCTTAAAAACCCCAAAATTACGTAATTCTATTTTTTCTCCCCTGATCAAGGACTCAATAATACAATCAAAGGTTTTTTGGATTACCAATTTCACATCTATCTGTTTTAAGCCGGTTCCATCCGCAACTTTTAAAATTATGTCTTTTTTAGTCATTTTATTATCCTCTCTGCCTGTAAGTTAGGCAAGCCTCCATTGCCTAGGCAGGCTTATTTGCTAACTATAGTAACAGCAAAAAGTTACAGTGTCAAGTGCAATTTAAGCCTTTCTTCTCCCAAAAGGACTCCTATTTCTTGAATTAGTTTTTCAGACGGGGAGACATAGAAATTTTCGCCAACGACCATTTGGACTCTAGTCTTTGCCGGCGCTTCTAAATTAAGGTATACGGGCGTATCTCCGCGTGAAACCGTTAATATTTCCTTAAGGGTGGCAAAGATATTCTCTCTTAGCCCGGAAAGATTTATACTCATAGCGGTAATAAGCTTGTAGATCTGTTCAAAAGGGTAAAGGTCGTTAACTATAATCTTAGGCGTGTCTTCTTTCAGGTTAAGGTTGCCTTTTACCAAAACAACGGCATTAGGCTGAATATAGCGCGATATTTTTTGATAAGCTCGCGGGAAAACTAGAAGTTCTACTGAACCATTGAGGTCTTCCAGTTTCAGGATTGCCATTTTTTCTTGTTTTGCGCGAGTGGTGGTATTCTTAATCTTTGAGATCAATCCCACAATTTTCACTTCATCTTCGTCTTTATGTTCGCTAAGATTATTTATTGAGGAAGAAACAAATCGTTTTAATTGCTGGGCATAGCGTGCCAGAGGGTGCCCGCTAATATAAAATCCGAGCATATCTTTTTCAAAAGAAAGCAATTGCGGCTCGGGCCATTCTTTAACATGAGGAATGTTGTTTATGGATTCTTTAAAAGTGCTTTGGGCTAGCCCGGAATCAAAGAAAGATAATTGTCCTTTAGCTTTTTCTTTCTGCGTGCGGGAAGCAGACTCCAGGATTATATCTAACGCGGAAAACATCTGGGCGCGCGGCATTCCAAAAGAATCCATTGCCCCGCATTTAATCAGGCTTTCCAGGACTTTCCTGTTAGTTAGGCGAAGGTCAATGGATTGGCAAAGGTTCTCAAGTGAATTGAATTTTCCGAAGGCAGACCTGGCTTGAATTATTGAATCTACAGCTCCATGCCCGACATTTTTAACCGCTAAAAGGCCAAAGCTTATAGTTTTGTCATCCACAACCTTGAAGAGGCCTTCGCTCTCGTTAATATCCGGAGGCAGGACTATTAATCCCATGCGCTGGGCTTCATTGACATATTCAACTATTTTGTCTGTATTGTCGCGCTCAGATGTTAAAAGCGCGGTCATGAATTCTACCGGATAATTAGCTTTCAGGTACGCGGTGCGGTATGAGATGAGCGCATAAGCGGTGCTATGGCTTTTATTAAAACCATAACCGGAAAAATATTCGATTAGATCAAATATTTTAGTAGCTGTGGATTCTTTAATACTGTTTTTGACGCAGCCATGAATAAAGTTGCTCCTCTGTTTTTCCATAACTTCGGGTATTTTTTTGCCCATGGCTTTACGCAAGATATCCGCTTGAGCCAGGCTGAAGCCGGCTAAAATTGAAGCAGCCTGCATAATTTGTTCCTGATAAACCATGATCCCGTAGGTTTCTTTTAAGATCGCTTCTAATTTCGGGTGTTCGTATCTAATGGGTATAAGGTTATGTTTGCGTTTAATAAAGTCGTCAAGCATTCCGGAACCAATCGGGCCCGGGCGGTATAAGGCTAAGAGCGCGATTAAATCTTCAAATTTTTCCGGTTCAAGCTTCTTTAATAAGTCGCGCATACCCGAACTTTCAATCTGGAATATTCCCATTGTTTGGGCTGACGCTAAAAGCTTGTAGGTGTTAGGGTCATCAAGGGGAAGTTTGTCTATGTTAATATCTTTGCCGCGGGTTTTTTTAATTATTTTCATAGCCTGGTCGATTACAGTGAGAGTCCTTAATCCCAAGAAGTCAACTTTAAGTAACCCGATTTTTTCCAAGATTCCCATGCTAAAACCGGTAGTAATCTGATCGTCGCTGGTTTTAAATAACGGGCTATAGTTGCTTAATGGCTTATCGGCGATAACTACTCCCGCCGCGTGTACTGAAGCATGCCGGTTAAGCCCTTCAAGGGATAAGGCTGTGGTAATAAGTTTGTTTATCTGGGGGTCATTTTTATAGAGATTATTAAGTTCCGGTTCGTTATCCAATGCTTTCTTTAGGCTCATATCAAGTTCTGCCGGAATCATTTTAGCGATACGGTCAACATCGGCGTAGTTTATTCCCATTACCCTTCCTACGTCGCGCAGTACCGCCCGCGCCTGCATAGTACCAAAGGTGATAATCTGGGCGACATTCTCCTGCCCGTATTTTTCAGTAACATAGTTAATCACTTCCTG